>CAZNNK010000059.1:0-13608 GCA_964574085.1 uncultured Coleofasciculus sp. | reverse complement strand
CGGTAAACCCACATTAAATGGCGATTGATTGATATCCAAGGGAATATAAACTTCCGTTGAATGCACCACCACTAAACGCAATTTTGCCCACAAATCACTGTCACTATCCCCATAGCCTGCTTCTTCATACCAAGCGCGTAAGAGGGCAAAAAAGTCATCGGTTATTTTGGGATGCTGAAACACCCGATCCACTTCATCTAATCCCAATACTAACGGTGCATCGGTTTCCGATAACAAGAAATCCTCAAAATAAGCCGTACAGTTATCTTTACTACCAAACGTATCCGTCCAATATGCCTCAACTTGATGAGGTAAACGCAGCTTCCGGGTAATTTTGGCACATAACCACTGTAAAAGTTGATTGAGATTGGTAAACACGCTTTTATCCGCATGTTGAAAGCTTAAGGGAACTGTGCGACAGCCTTGCTCTCTGGCTTGATACAAAATTCTCGCCATTAACGAAGTTTTTCCCATCTGTCGCGGTGCTTTAATCCGAATCAAGGTTCCTGGTTTGAGGATTTCTTGATAACATTGAGTTTCATCAGGAACTCGTTCGACATAGAAGGCGGAAGCTAACCGCACTTGACCTTTGGGTAATTCGGGTTCAGCTACAGGTAAAGGCGGTAAGGGGTTGATCGGAGTTTGATAGCTTCTGATATCTTCAGCGACATCGTTCCCTTCCCAGGTTTGAGTTTCCCAATCTTCACTCCCCGACAACCGTTGCAATACCGCCTGTATCACCGTGGGTGTATCGGCGGGAGTGTTCCATTCCTGATAGCCAATTCCCTGAAGGTAACTGCGTAAATCATGGTTGAGGGGGGTACGAGGAGGACAATTCACCCGAATCGGTAAGATAACGGGTTTGGCGTTGTGACTCTCATCTCGTAACTCCTGAACCCGTCGTAACGCTTCAATCACCATTTCACTCAATGCGGCTTGGGGAGACAAGAGCAGGATAAAATAATCACATTGCGCCAGTTGATGATCAATCTGCGCTAATTCCGCCTCGGCGACAGCAGAGGAATGGCTGGAACCCTTCCCCACCCCTGTTCTAAAGGCTGAATATCCCGCTTGGGCGATCGCCTCCTCTAACTGAATCGCTAAACTCCCGTCAGGATCTTGGTTTCGGTAACTGAGAAACACTTGCGGCTGCTGCATCTTGGCTCGCGCGATCGCACCTTGAATCTTTTTTTTGCTGACTTTTTCCCCTAATACCTGGGAAAGCTTTTGCCATAACTTATAGCCCACATATTTTTCCACATACTCCGGATTTTGCGGATAAATCTCCTTATAGGAGCGTCCTTGACATGATCCGACAAAAACCTGCCGTTCTAGGTCATTTAGGTGCTTTCCCGTCTTCAGATAGGTTAAGCGATCAATAAAAACTAGGGCGTCTTTATAATCCATCTCCCCTTGCTCAATACATTCAAATACGAATGACGAATGACGATTCCCGCCGTTGCGTTCCCGTTATAGTTGTGCCATGCTGAATGATATTCATTCTGATTCATCAAATTTATTATAATCTTAACAAGCGTTATCTCTGGAGAATTCAGTTTCTCAATGACGGGAATAGCGATGAGGTAATTTAACCTGAGCATTCATGAGGTTTTTAACTGACGACGAACCTATACCGGGAGAGTTATGAGGTTTTATGAGGTTTTTATCTAATTAACGAATAAAATCGATGTGAATTATTCAATCACCCCAAGTATAATTTTATTTTTGTGAGATTTTATGGTTTACATAACCCACATGATCAACGAAACTAATAAATAGGTGTTCCCCACCGATTGATCTGTGAATCTACCAGGGTAAAGCCGCCCAAGCGTGCAGATATACCCGACTCGGTTATAAATTTAGATAATGACAGGGGAAGAACAATGTTTAATTTAACAGGGGTGCTAGTTCACGATTGCGTTGAACGTCTACAAGCTGGCTACCGCCAGACTTACGGAAATTGTCAACCCGATTATACTGAGGTGATCACGGGAGTGGCTCAAGTGGCTCTCGAACAGATTGCCCAGAGTGATGCTCTCTATCACAATGTTGAACATACCATTTTGGTAACCTTAGTCGGACAAGAAATCCTGAGAGGGAAACATATCCTGCAAGGGAACGTTTCTCGTCAAGACTGGCTCACGTTAATCGTGTCTTGGTTATGCCATGACATTGGCTATGTTAAGGGGATTTGCCGAAATGACCAACCTGACCAACGATTGTACGTGATTGGTCTCGATGATATGATGATATCTTTACCTCAGGGCGCAACCGATGCCAGTTTGACATCCTATCATGTTGACCGAGGCAAGCGGTTTGTGGAGGAATATTTTGGCACTCATCCCTTCATTGATTGTACTGCCGTAAAACGCAATATTGAGTTAACCCGTTTTCCAGTACCTGCTGATGACGCCCATCAAGATACGATGAATTATCCGGGTTTGACTCGTGCGGCTGATTTGATTGGTCAGCTTAGTGATCCACGTTACTTACTCAAGATTCCAGCGTTGTTTGGTGAGTTTGAAGAAAGTGGCGCGAACAAAATTTTAGGCTATCATAATCCGGGTGAATTGCGGCAAAACTACCCCAAGTTTTTCTGGACAGTTGTGTGGCAATACATCCAACCCGCTTTGCGGTATTTAGAGGTTACGGGAACAGGTCAACAAATTATTGCCAATCTGTATGGTAATGTCTTACAGGTTGAACAAGAAAATAGGGTAAGCTCAAGGAAGGTTGCGATATTTGTCTAAATACGACTAAGTAAGTAGACCCAATTAAAGTTAACGGTTGAGATTAGGGAAGAGGAAGGAACCGTAAGGGTTTGAGGTAGATTGACAAAACTGGGAGCGTGCTGTTTTCTTTGATCCGACTACTTACATCAGTATTTTAGTCCATTTTGATGGATTTAAGCGATTAGCCCGGAGTTTGAACTCCGGGCTAGAATTGTCAAACAGAATTGGTATTAGAATTCAGATGACAGCGTTGCTGATAAATTTGCGCCACCTGATCGGCTGGATTTTGACGCAAACAGGCTTCAAACAAGCGTAGCGCTTCGGCATACGCCTGTTGATTATACAAAGACAACGCTAAAGCAAATCGGTCTTGATTTTCCAACTTAGCCTCTCGGACTTCCGGTAAATCAGCATCAAAGATTTCATAAACTGTGACTAATTCCGACTTGCCTTTGACTTTGACATGATCAATCATGCGGATAGCATAGTCGTAGGGATTTTGTAGTTGCTTGAATGTATGGTGGGAAATTAATAAGGATACACCATAATTTTTGGTTAACCCTTCCAAACGAGCGGCTAAATTCACCGCATCACTAATTACCGTGGTATCCATCCGGTTATATCCGCCCACAGTGCCTAACATTAACGTTCCTGTATTAATTCCCATACCCAGTTGAATGGCTCGATAATTACAGTTAGCCCGATGTCGATTATATTCCGTTAACTGATGCAACATGGCAATTCCGGCTTTAACCGCATCATCTGCACCGCCACTAAAGAGTGCCATAATCGCATCGCCGATATATTTATCAATGAATCCTTTATTTTTAATAATCGTCGGTTCCATTCGAGATAGATAGGAATTGATGAATTTGAAATTTTCTTCAGGTGTCATCCCTTCCGAAAGCGCAGTGAAGTCGCGAATATCCGAAAATAATACAGACATTTCTTTTTCAACTTGATCGCCCAATTCAACATCAACAATCGTCTCTTTATTTAATAACTGGAGAAATTGACCTGGAACAAAGCGAGAGAACGCTTGATTGAGTTGATTGAGATGACCCGTAAACCGGAGGCGTTCGGATTCCGATCGTTGGCGTTCAGTGATATCGTTCAGCACGACGATAGCGTAGCTAACATTTCCCTTATCATCAAAGATAGGGGTGCCTAAAACCTCAATCGGTACAATTTTGTCCGGCTGGTGAATTTCTATGCCATCATGGATAGAACTTTTTCCGTTAAGCGCTTGGATAATTGGCTCAAGATTGCCAGGATAGACTTTCTCAGCTTCAGGCGAGTAAATGGGATAAATTTCGGGTAACCGATTGGTAGGATTGGTGGGAATTAGCCCTTGACCAAACAGTTTCTTGGCTGTCTGATTGGCATAATAGGGTATGCTATTGTGATCAACGACAAATACACCGACGGGTATTGCTTCTAAGAATTGAGTGAGCCGACTTTCACTGTCTCGTAATTGATCTTGAGCTTGGAGCCGTTGATTAATTTCGCGATAAATGTGAGAATAGACAAAGACAAGCATACTTAAATCAAAGGCTAGTCCAATGGAGAAAATCCAAATTGTTGTATGGACTGTGCTTTGAGTAGACTGCGATCGCACTTGAAATAGTCGTTCTTCCTCTGCTTTCATCTGATAGAAGATATCGCGAATCTGCTCCATGAGCAGTTTGCCCTGGTTAGTGTTAACAATTTCTAAAGCTGCGTCTAATCCTTGCTCGTTTCTTAAATGAATGGTTTGCTGAAGTTCGGCAAATTTCTGATTAATTAGGGGAATAGCATGTTCTAAATTTTTTTGATGATCAGGGTTTTTAGCTGTCAACATTTGTAGCTGTTTGAGATCATATTCGACTTGAGCAACGGCTTTCTTATAAGGGTCAAGGTAGCGCGGTTTCCCCGTTAACAGATAACCCCGCTGTCCCGTTTCTGCATCGGTAATTTCAGCTAAAACTTTTTCAAGTTTCGTTAATACTTTTTTGGCATGGAGTTCTTTTTGATTCGTGTCTCTCAGGCGAAATGCACTATAATAACCAATTGAGCTGACGAGAATGATAAGGCTGGAGGTTAGTCCAAATCCTAGGATGATTTTTCGTTGTATCGATAGTTTCATCATCAAGGGTAGAGTTTAACGAAAGAAACTCTGATTGGTGTTAAGTCTCAAAATACTTATTCAGGTATAATTTATCTCTGTCAGCAATTTAAAATAATAATATTTTTTTACACAGTCCGTTCGGCATGAATTTATTGTTTTCAGATAAAAATCATGCCCCAACTGGGTTATTTATTATTCGTTCAGAGAAACATGTTGCGCTTTCGGGGTCTTAGAATATAACCAGCATTTTACCGAGCCACTCTCGATTTTGGCAAATGCTGGTTTATTCGTCATTTGTCATTTGTCATTTGTCAGAGAATGAAAACCTGGATAGTCAAAATTCAGCGACTCACCTAGACTTGAGAAATAATCGCACCCTTCAAAATTGCCCCACTGAGATTTGCACCATTGAGATTTGCTTGATTCAGATTGGTATTTCTCAGGTTGGCTCCTTTCAGGTTGGTATAACTGAGATTAGCGCCTGTCAAATCAGCACCACTGAGATTCGCATCCGTTAAATCCGCTCCTTTCAAATTTGCCCCTCTAAGATCTGCATTTCTTAAGAAAGCCACCATGAGGTTTGTATCAATCAAAATGGCTTGATTTAGGTTTGTCGTATGACAAATCGCTTCATAGAGATTCGCTCGACTCAGGTTGGCTCGACTTAGGTTGGCTCGACTCAGGTTGGCTCGACTCAGGTTGAAGTTTTGCAAGTTATACTCACAGAGGTTTGATCCACTCAGATCAACTTTACTAAAGTTAAGTTTGAGTGTATTCCCTTGACTTTTGTTTGAGTTTAAGTTAATATTTTTCAGTCGCCACCGATTCCAATTTTCAACGCCTTGTTTGAGGACAACTATATCGTTCGCATTTGCCATTTTGTATGACTCCTCCAAGTTTAAACGTGATCGAATTATGTTTTTTTCAGAATTATCTGAATTATTCAGTCTGGTAAAAATAGGGTTAATTTGGAGTCATAAAAATTGCTGAGATTACTGTTGAATTAAATAACTAACATTGAGTTCATGCCAAAAATGGGTGATGAAACAAATAGGGGTTTCATTAATTAATGTAACAAAAGTTTAAGACCTTATTCAAGTTATCGGATAAGAAGTGCTTGGTCAAAACATAGATGATTTTCTATGGCATAGCGATGAATACCCTTTAAATTCAGGGATTGGGGACTGGATGTAGTAGAAACGCAGCAGGCTAGCGTCTCTATATCTCTCGAGGCTCAAATTAAAGGCGTGTTAAACGGCAGGTGCGATCGCGCTTTGGGTTCCCTGGGTGTCAATTGCCAGCGATCGCGCTTGCACCAAAATCCCCAGGTGTTGCCAAGTCTCAGCCATGGTGGTGGCTACGGTTTCGGCTTGCATCGGATCGACAAGCGCCAACAGAGTCGGACCTGCACCACTAATCGTCATTCCATACGCCCCAGCTTTTAAAGCGGCGGTTTGCACCGCGTCATATCCTGGAATCAACGTTTGTCGATAGGGTTGATGTAACCTATCCTGAAGGGCAGTGTGTAACCAATCACGGCGTCCCGTTGCCAAGGCGCGAATCAGCAATCCGAAATGGGCAAGATTAAAAATAGCATCCGCCCGACTCACTTCGGTGGGAAGTACCTGTCGCGCTTGTTGGGTGGAGAGTTCAAAATTGGGAATGGCGACAACCGGAACGATTTGATCATGCCAGGGAATGTCACAAATCTCCCATTCCTTGAGAACCCCATCCCCTCGCACCGCCAGACAACAGCCACCCCATAAAGCGGGAACAACATTATCCGGATGTCCTTCCAGCGCGATCGCTAATTGCATGACTTCAGTTTGACTCAGGGGTTCCCCAGCTAACTGATTCGCGCCAACCAACCCACCCACAATCGCCGTGGCGGAACTTCCTAACCCTCTGGCGAGGGGGACATCTAACTCAATCTTGAGTTGGACGGGTGGAGGTGTATGACCAATATGCTCGTATAATTTCAGAAAAGCCTGGTAAGCCAGATTCGTGTCATCCGTTTTAACTTGTTTCGCCTCAACACCAGACACCCGAATTCTGACCGCCCGTTCCGTTTCCCACGGGGTATCCGAACTCAGGCGCGTAAACGTAAATCGGTTATAGAGGGTCAACGCTGCGCCAATGCAATCAAATCCGGGACCCAAGTTGGCGGTTGTAGCAGGAACGGTGACAGTGACAGGAGAATGGATAGACATTCGTGCGGGATTAAAGTATGCCAATGGGAAATCTTATCAGATTCCCTGGTAGAAGTCATACCTTCGGGGTTGCTGAATAAGTTTTCTTCCCCAGCTTCCCTTAACCAACTGCTGTCATTCATCATTTGTAAGGGTTTGAGGATTGTTTACATAACTTAACAGAGTTGAGTGTATTTCTACCCACCTCCTTAAAGTCCAGACTATGAAGCGTATGTAAAACTCATCCTTGGACTTACTCACTATTAATTTATAAGGTTTTCTTATCGTAAAATTCCTAAGGCAGCACTCAGTTCAATAATCGTTTGCCTTTTCTTAAGGTTTATCACCCAAACAAGTCACATTTTATTGCATTTTTTAATGTTGAGGCTATTATAACCCTTTTTTTCAGAAACCGCCATTATAAATGTCATTCTTCTTCACAAAATCTTCATGTTAATAAGTTTTTCTGTTTAATCAAAAGAGTAAATATTTAGTAAAGCAACAGATAAATTTAACCTATTCTTTATAGAATAATTTATTCTGGAGATAGATAAATAATGATTTCATTGGCAGGACGAAAATATGAAACGTCTCGCTAAAACGGTTGCATCAGTTACCATTCTGACAACAGCAACGCTTGGCTATTTCCCCAATAGAGCCGAGGCAATCACATTTACCAATGGGAAAAACTTTATTGAAACGAGCGCTATCAAACAAGGTTCTCTAAGTAAACTAATGTTTGATTTAGCGCCCATGGCGATTAAGGGAGCTAATTATTCGGGTCAGAATACCTCATTTTTCTTGCAGACCTACGATAATAACGTGGTCATTGATGCTGTTGCCGCAAGTGACGTAAATTCGCTATTGTCTGATTTACAAGGCTTGGGATTGCAAAATACTTCGACCTTTGGTTCCTTTGTATCAGGAATGCTGCCGATTGAGGCTTTGGCATCGGCGGCACAGTTAGAGAGCTTAAAATTCGCGAAACCCGCCTATAAACCCATCACCAATGTTGGCAGAACCACCAGTCAGGCTAATGCCGCATTACGCGCAGATGTAGCGCGTGAGCAGTTTGGTGTAGATGGAACCGGGGTTACGATTGGAGTTTTATCGGATAGCTTTAATTTTTCTGGTACAGCCGCCGAGGATGTGGCGAGTGGGGATTTGCCCTCTGGTATCAACGTGCTGAAAGATTTACCCAATGATGGGAGTTTAGGTGACGATATCTTTGGTATCGATGAAGGTCGTGCCATGATGCAACTGATTCATGATGTGGCTCCGGGTGCGGATTTGGCGTTTCACACGGCGGCTTTTAATGAAACCGATTTTGCCCAAGGGATTCTGGCACTCGCCGATGCAGGTGCGGACATTATTGTCGATGACATTTTTTACCCCACTGAACCAATGTTCCAGGATGGAGTCATTGCTCAAGCGATTGATACTGTCGTTGATCAGGGTGTTTCCTATTTCTCGGCGGCGGGTAACGATGCTCGACAGTCTTATGAAAGTGCGTTTAATGGAAGTAATTTGTTTGAGGAGTTAGTCGGCGGTGAATTTCATGATTTTGATTCAGGTGCAGGCGTTGATGTTTTCCAAAGTTTGACGATTCCTGAGAATAGCGGATTTGGCATCTCGTTCCAGTGGGATTCCCCGTTCTTTTCGGTAAGTGGTGGTGCGGGTTCTCTGAATGATCTGGATATTTTCCTGTTTGATGAGTCAGGAACGAATATATTGGCGAGCAGCATTAATCAAAATGTGGGGAATGATGCGGTTGAATTTTTCTCGTTTTTCAATGATGGCTCATTAGGAACCGATATGTTTAACCTGGCGATATCAAAGGTTGAGGGTTTAGATCCTGGATTGATGAAATACATCTTGTTTGGCGAGGGTACGCTGAACGAGTATGATACTGCCAGTGGAACGGTGTTCGGACATCCTAATGCTAGGGGAGCAGAAGCTGTTGGCGCGGCGTTCTATCAAGATACACCCGAATTTGGTGTTGATCCAGCTTTATTGGAGCCATTTTCCTCAGCAGGACCCACGCCGATTCTGTTTGATACGGCGGGTAATCGCTTGGCAAATCCAGAAATTCGCTTGAAGCCAGAGATTATTGCGGCTGATGGAACAAATACGACCTTTTTTCCACCTGCTTTCTTAGATCCTAGAGATCCCGAAGGTGATGGGTTTCCCAACTTCTTTGGTACGTCGGCGGCGGCTCCCCATGCGGCGGCTGTGGCGGCTTTAATGTTGGACGCTGCGCCGGATACGAGTCCAAGTGAAATTTATCGTATATTGGAAACGACTGCTTTGGATATGGAGAGTCCTGGTTTTGACTTTGACAGTGGTTTTGGTTTAATTCAAGCCGATCGCGCTGTAGCGGCTACTGTTCCGGAACCGGGTTCGGTGTTAGGGTTGCTGGTATTCGGTGCTGTGGGGATAGGTGTTCGATTATTAGGGAAGAAGCCTGATTGATACTCCCATTCCTGAAAGCGAGGTTTTCTCAGGATGGTGCAAGATTTAAAACGAATCGCATTGACTTAAAGCTGGTGGGCAATGCCCACCCTACGGTATATCAGGGGTTGCGGCGATTTCACAATGCTGACTGGAGCGTGCCATTGGAGTTATAGCAGTCTACATGAGCGATTAGGACACAGCAAAATGCGCCAAACCTTGACCAGTCAATCTTTTCCCTTGGAGCCTTCTGCCCTGGAGCCCTCTGCCTTTTGCTATAAAACGGGGTCAATCATGCGCCAACTAAAAATCCCTTTGATCACGTTTATATTTTGTCTCCTCGTCAGTTGCGAGAACAACCCTCCAAACCCGACAGATACATCATCTGTGTCTTCTCAAGATGCACCATCGGTGCCGCCATCATCCCCTCGTACCTCACCGGGCGAACGTTCCCCAGTTGATCCGTCTCAATCCACTCAATCGGCGCAAACCCAACGGATATCGGCAAAGGGGATTGGAGTGGCGCAAGTTGGGATGACGCTGGGTGAACTGAAAAAATTATTGGCAGATCAAGCTGAGTTTCGGGTTACGTCACCCTTTATGGTCAATTTTGATGCGATCGCGATCGTTCAAGATGGTAAACCACAATACTACATCTTGTATCCGGCGGGAATACCGATGAGTGATGACGACATCATTGAGGCGTTAGTTACAGACAATCCCAATTATCAAACGGCTGACGGTGTTGGACCCGGAACCCCCCTCAAGCAAGCAGAAGAGGTTTACGGAGAGGCGACTCTGACCTATCACACCGTTAACGAGTCGCGGGAATACGTCAAGTTTGCCCAACATCCGTCTCCTGACATGACATTTCGGCTTGGTGCGGCGAATAATGATAGCTTGGCTGGGGTCTATCCCTCACCCCAAAAGGAATTTAACCAGGCGAAGGAGTATAAGGATACGGCGACGATTCGTTTTGTCGAAGTGTACTGTGGAAAGGATTGTCCGGTACAACCTCTGCCCAATTGATGCATAACCCAGAAAAATTAGGAGCATGTCAGGTTTGACATAATGTTGACACTAACCTGCTCTCGTTGGGTTTCGTTCCTCAACCCAACCTACAACGTTGACATGCACCCGAAAAATTCCCTGTTAGTTGCCCGGAATCGTTCCGGGCTTTTTAGTTGGGGCTTGGGTTGTGCGATCGCGCTTGAATTGTCCTTTCCATCAGCTTTTGAGCCAATCTCAAAAATTTTTCGCTCAAACCCTTGACGAATTTGTAGTATTTTTGTAGTATCTATTTAAGAGCGAAGGGGAAAGAGCAAAACCGCTTGACTCCAAGCGCTCATACCGAACCTTGAAAACTGAATATGTAACACATTTTTTCATCAATGTGGGGGCGTAGCTCAATGGCTAGAGCAAAGACCTGTCGAGTCTGAGGTTGCTCTTTTCAAATCTCGTCGCTCCCGCTATCTGGCTCCATCGTCTAGTGGACAAGGATCTCTGATTTTCGCAAGAGAAGACACGGGTTCAAATCCCGTTGGGGCTATGACATTGATGAACGAGGTCAAGTAATCGAGGGGTTGAAAGGAATACTGACAGCTCCTACCTTGACCTTTAAAAGAAGCGGATTATTTAAGGAAGGGGAGTATAGCTCAACTGGCAGAGCATACGGCTTTTAACCGTCTGGTTGCGGGTTCAAGTCCTGCTGCTCCCACTCAATTTTTGGGAGTATAGCTCAGTCGGCAGAGCAGCACCCTCATAAGGTGTCAGTCGCAGGTTCAAATCCTGCTACTCCTACTGCTCCAGCCTCATCGTCTAGTGGTTAGGACGCTGCCCCCTCAAGGCAGAAAGAGGAGTTCAAGTCTCCTTGGGGCTATCTGGAGAGGTGGCTGAATTGGTGAAAGCACTTCCCTGCTAAGGAAGCATGGGGCAACCCATTGCAGGTTCGACTCCTGTCCTCTCCGCTTTATGTAGTATATCGAGCCAGACATACTACATAGACTCTGGGTCGGCTCGCCTATTAGGGTGGGCAAGTGTCTGTAAAACACCCGCTTTTATGCATTGCAGGTGCGAATCCTGCCCGACCCATTGAATTTTGGATTCAAAGTTCAAATCGAATGTAGGGATAGTGTAACGGCAACATCTCGGTCTCCAAAACCGATGATCTGAGTTCAAATCCCAGTCCCTGCGCCAATCAACCATTTCCCCCGGTAGCTCAGTTGGGTAGAGCGCTTGCCTGAAAAGCAAGAGGTCGTCAGTTCAATACTGACCTGGGGGACTGGCATTGCCCTATAGCTCAATGGTAGAGCCACGCGCTGTTAACGCGGGGGTTGTAGGTTCGAGTCCTACTGGGGCAGCCATTTATTGCCCTGTAGTGTAACTGGCAGCATATCTGACTTTGACTCAGACGGTCTAGGTTCAAACCCTGGCGGGGCAGCCAAATGATGCTCTTGTAGCCCAACTTGCTCCTGTGGCGGAATTGGCAGACGCGATCGGCTTAAACCCGATTTCTAAACTTGTGGGTTCGACTCCCACCGGGAGCATTAACGGGATGTAATTCAGCGGCTAGAAGCCATGCTTTGGGAGCATGGAGTCGCAGCTACTCTTCGAGAACGCTTCGCGAACAAATCCTGCCATCCCGATATACCCCTGTGATGTAATTGGAAACCATCACCGACTCAGACTCGGTGTCTTACAGGTTCAACTCCTGTCAGGGGTATTTTCATCTACAGTTTTGACTTTTCACCCCTGTAACCCAATGGGAAGAGGTACTAGGCTAAGAACCTAGTGGTTGCTGGTTCGAGTCCAGCCAGGGGTATTGGTGATACGCGGGGATGGAGCAAGAGTGGCTTGCTAGGCTCATATCCTGGATATCAGCAGGTGCAACTCCTGCCCCCGCCACCAAAATGCAGGTGTGGTGTAATGGCTAGCATAGAAGCGTCGTATCCTTCTGATGCGAGTTCGACTCTCGCCACCTGCTTCAGATTGATTATGCAGGTGTGGTGTTAATGGCAACACAGCAGTCTTGTAAACTGTCGATGCGAGTTCAACTCTCGCCATCTGCTTGTCACTATGCTGGAGGTTTTGTTTTTCAGACTAAGGAGGTGTAGAAATGACGACGATGACGGTAACTGATGCTTTGGCAGAATTAACACTGTTGGAAAAACGGATTGATTCGGCACGAGGGAATTTAGATAATAATACGTTAATTGCTGTTGTAGAAGTCGGCAAGGTGCCAACAGGCTATAAATCAAGAGAAGACCATGCCTCTAAAGCACGCGCGGCTTTACAACGAGTTGATGCTTTAATTGACAGACGACGCACGATTAAACGATCTGTTGTTTTGTCCAATGCCTCCACCATGGTTTCCGTCGCGGGTCAAGAAATGACGGTGGCTGAAGCTATCGAGATGAAGAATTTCATCTTGTACTATGAGACAGTTTTTCACACGATGGTGTCGGCGTATACTCGCACTAAAAATGAGTACAAAGCTGCTCAAACACGGGTAAAAGATCGACTGGATAAGTTAGCCAAGGAGGTGTTGGGTAAAAATGCCGCGTCTGAAAAATATCAATCTCTGGCGGATAGCTTCTTAGAACGAGAAGGCGTCGAATTGCTCGATCCCACTAATCTGGCAGAAGAGATTGAGAGACGGCAAGCGTTTGTTGAAGAGTTTAAATCAACGGTTGACCGGGTACTGTCAATTAGCAATGCCCGCACCATGATTGAAATTCCAGACTAAACTAGAAGTGCTGGTCACTCGAAAACCTCTAAATTTATGGATTTAGATGGATAGCTCAATTGCGTAGAGCACATGCTAGGAGAAGCATGAGGTGTCGATTCGCAACCGACTCCATCTTCCACTACCTTTAAAGCTTAACGCTCAACGCTTAACGCTTAAATTTCAATCATTAAAGGTTAGACCATTAACCCTCAAACCATAAAGGTTAACTCTCGATAAAATCCAGGGTGTTGGTTATAGGTTCCATAAAACCTTGAGGTTCCCACCTGGCTGAGTGGTCAGCATTTTTATACTAAATCTGGGTTAAATACCCCCTTTTGGGTGGAGACAAGGCAACAGGCAACAGGCAACAGGCAACAGGCAACAGGCAACAGGCAACAGGCA
>CAZNNK010000058.1:1908-13633 GCA_964574085.1 uncultured Coleofasciculus sp. | reverse complement strand
TTCTGCAATGAAATTTAGTCTGTCTATATTTGACTATACTTTTACCAACTATATTGTAAAGTATCATCTGTTCCCTGTTCCCCGTTCCCTGTTGCCTTTTAAGTATTCAACCGAACATGATATCATTCACATCAATAGCGCTCATTTAAAAAATCATGAAAAAAATCCACACCTTATCGGCGGTAATGAGTACCTTAATCCTGGTACTTGTGAGCGCACCTAGAGGAAATTCGCAAACGCCTGATGTGACCCCCCAAGAACCGACGAATGCCTATCCTCCTGAGATGGTTAAAATTTATATCGAAAACTGTGTTGGCGATCGCCCAGAGGAAATCAGGGCATTTTGTACCTGTACGATTGAGAAGATTCAGGAAACTTACACCTTAGATGAATTCATGCAAATTGGTCAAGACTTGCAAGCCGGTCAGCCCGAACCGGAGGAGTTTAGGCAAATCATCACCTCTTGTGTACCCAATCAAGTTAATTAGGGTCTGCTGAATAATTATAGGGGTGAGGGGAGGGAACAGGGAACAGTTTTCATAACTTAAACCAAATTACTCTACTGTATCAGTGGCGGTGTGGCACAGCTAAAATAGTGCAAATTAAACGTATTCGTTTCACTCCACGGTACTGGGCTATATGAGCGATATCGAAGTTGGCAGAAAAACCCGGAGTCTAGCCGAATTGTACAGGAATTTCTCAACAGTGAGTATGCCTTTCAAGAACAACTTATTGCTACGTTGAAAAACGACCCCCATTATGTCCCTTATGTGACACCAGACGTGATCAAGCGCAACCAAAAACTGGTAGCAACTTGGGATGCTATTTCACTAATTTTGTGTCAGAATGTTTCAGGTGAACAGCAGGTTGAGCAGGTTCCTACGGCTGATGGTGAAACTGTTCTAAGGTTGACTCATGTTAATGATGATCCTCATCAAATCATTCTATCTCCTTGGCCCTTTCAGGAGAGTGAGGTAACGCTGGTTTATGAAGGACGGCTATTACGAGAAACGTTTACAGATGAGACGGAAATGCAAGAAGCGTTGAGGCGCGATCGCGTGCTAACTCTAACCACTATCCTGAAACCCGAGTAGAATACAATTGGTGAACAGACTAGATAGAGTCCCCAGAGATTTTTGGCTTAATAGTAACGATTTTCTAGGACAATACATAATTTATCACTTTGGCGGTTAATAATGATATCACCCCGATAAACTGCAAGCGTGAGGATGCTGAAGCGGAAAATAATCACGCTTTAAGACTCGTTTAGAGCGATCGAAATAACCTTGATCTTCGTAACACGATGTATAGGTTTACTAGGTTTCTCAGTTGTTATCAGTTCCTCAGCATTCACCGATAAAGCAGCCGCAACATGAAGCGCATCTATGGCAGACAGACCTAACTGACAAGCCTCCTGAAAGGCATTTGCAATAAGCGATTCCTCCACTTTAGCCCAGTAAGTCACAGCATCAAAAAAGGCTTGATAAAAGGCGGCTTCAAGTGTTTTTTGGTTATAAATTGCTTTGGGTAGAACTTCTAGTTTGACAAAAATGCTGGAGGCAAATTCTCGATTGGGGTCATCCAGAATTGCCATTGCTCTGACAGCAACATCATTTTGTCCACGAGCTGCTGCAATTAAAACACCTGTATCAATGAAGGTACACTTCATGCTATGTCCTGTCGGTTTTCACCTCGACGTTCAGCCACTTCTTGATTAACTTCATCCCAATCTAAAAGGGGTTCACCTGTGGCAACAATCTGCTGACGAATTTGCCAAAGTTTTCTTCCTAAGGGTGTTTGCCCAACTTCTACTCGGTTAGTTGAGAGCAAACGCTCGTATTCAGCGATGGAAAGCATGACAACCTGAGGCTTCCCCTCAGATTCGATAATCAAAGGCTGCTGCTGTTCAACAACCTGCTGGATCAATTCACCAATGTGGTTACCGACTTCTATTGCGTCAATTGCTCGTGACATTGCTGATCTCCTAATTGTTCTGTTCTTAAGGTTAACGTGTGGGAATGGCAGCGCGATCACACGCTCTACCCAATTATCCTTGACTCAACACAGACACATCGAAATGTACTGTTTTGCTCGAAGTTCACTCTTTCACAGCCGAAGCAGTAGGAGATGCGATCGCCAAACTCCCATAAGCTACGATGAATCCAAAGACCTTACACAAAAAACATGTCTGAGCAAGTGCGCTATGTTACCAATGAACAGGGGGAGCGAGTTGGTGTCTTATTAGATTTGGAAGCCTATAATCGACTGGCGAACCCACTAGCTGTGGATGAGGAATGTTTAATCGGCTTGAGCCGAGATGAACTACAAGCTTTAGCCGATAGTAGGCTAGCTCCCACTGCACAACATCAATTGGACGATTTGCTAGTTCGGAATGCAGAATCCCAACTCTCTGCTGACGAAATTGCCAATCTAGACCATCTGCTCGCACAAGTCGATCAACTGACAATCCTCAAAACCCGCGCCAGGTATACCCTGCACTGCCTAGACACCTTGGCGACAGTGGCGTGAGCGCATATATTCCTGTTGAGTTACAGCGACAAGTTCGCACCCATTTTAGACATTGCTGTGCCTATTGCCGCACGGCTGAAGCACTGACGGTTGTAATTTTTGAATTTGAACACATTATCCCTCGCTCAGTTGGTGGAGATACAATTTTTGAGAATCTGTGCCTTTCTTGTCCTACCTGTAATCGCTACAAAGCCACTCTTCAAACCGGATTAGACCCCACTACCCAGCAGACGGTTCCTCTGTTTCATCCCCATCGCCAAGTGTGGGAGAAGCATTTTACCTGGAGTAAGGATGCGACAGAGTTAATCGGGTTGACACCTGTTGGTCGAGCAACGATCACTACCCTCAAGATGAATCGTCCCCAGTTGATTCGCGTGCGTCGGATGTGGGTCAAGCTAGGGGAACATCCACCAAAATTTGAGTGAGCTTCGAGTCAGTCTTGCTTGGAGAGGGGATTGCGATCGCGCGATTTTACTTTGCCAGGACTATAGATCTACCCCCCGGAAGAACTGCCGGATCTAGAATAGAAAGAGTTTCTGAGGTTCTCTGTGAAGCTAAAGCACTTACTGTTACCCCTAGGAATTCTAGCCGTCGTTGCGATCGCCTTCTTCGCCTACGATGCAGCTACGGCTCCCTTGCCAGAAGGATTTCCGCCACCAACATCAGAGGGGAAAATTGAGGTTAAACACTATCCCGCCTACCGATCTGCCACAGTTCGCTATTCAGGAGAACTCTCCATGGCAGCCAATAGAGCCTTTGACCCTCTCTATCGCCATATTAGTTCTAACAATATCTCGATGACGGCTCCAGTCGAAACCCGTTATCCAGTTAGCACCCTGGAAGCCAATCAAATGGGTACACCTGATGAACAAGGGGAAGCGCTGGTTTCATTCCTCTACCGCAGTACGGATATCTACCCCGACGAAATTAGCCAAAACATTCAAGTTGAAGATATCCCACCCATGACAGTCGTCAGTCTTGGGTTAAAAGGCAGTTACGATTACTCCAGCTATCAACAAAATATCCAACGGTTACGAGAGTGGTTAGCACAGCATCCAGAATGGACTGTTGTTGGCGCACCTCGCCGTTTCTTCTACGATGCTCCTTATGTCCCCGAACCTGCAAAGCGCAGTGAAATCCAAATTCCGATTCGCCGGGTAGAAGGTTGATGAAGGGGTTGGTGTTAAGCGCGATCGCGTTTCATCCTGTGCTGTTCGCCACAGATTCATCAAGTCAGATAAACGCTGTCCTTACCTGAGAGCCTCTTGTTCACCAACTAGAGTTAGTTATACTTTAGATGAGCGATCGCTCTGGGTTTCCTGGTTGTAAATATGAATGGTAGCATGAACAGTTACTTGGAACACTTTACCCTATAGCCATCGTGTTTGAGATTGAGTTAACAGACCAAGCTATTGAGGATTTGCAGTGGTTTAAGAAACACCAACAGAATGTAATTATTGATGGCATTGAGGCAAACCTTGGTTATGAGCCAGCTACCGAGACGCGCAACCGGAAGCGCCTGCGTCCAAACGATACAGCGGAATGGGAATTGAGGCTGGGTGTGTACCGCGTTCTGTATAACGTTGAGGAAAAAGTTAGAATCGTCAGTATCGAGCGCATAGCTGCCAAGCAGAGGAACAAGTATATATTTCAAGGAGAGGAGGGAGAACTATGATGCACTGGGATTATCGGGTGTTCTTTGAGGATGATGGCTACACAATCCGCACTGTGTATTATGATGATCGCGGCGCGATTGCTGCCTGTTCAGAAAAGCCGATTGAGCCTTTCGGAGAGTCACTAGAAGACCTTCAAGATGAATTAAATCTTCTACAGGCGGCTTTAAAAAAGAAAGTTCTTTCGGCTTCTGATGTGCCAGATCAAAGCCTTCGTCCGAAGGTAAAGAGAGGAAAATCATTAAAGGCAGTGCGTGAGCAATTTGGCTTACAGGCAGAAGTAGCTCAGGAGTGATAGGCGACGGTTACGAGAGTGGTTAGCACAGCATCCAGAATGGACTGTTGTTGGCTCCGGCAGTAGTAGAATTGCCGTTGAAATCAAGGAGTTTCGAGGCAACTCGGCAATTGCTGATTTGGAGCAAGCAATTGGTCAATATGTTCTTTATCGACTACTCCTGAAACAGGTTGATCCAGAGCGTGAGTTGTATCTGGCTGTTAGCATTTCTCCCGGAAGAGCAAACTGCTGCAACGGCTTGAATTTAAACAAGGAAAACATCATGAACGAGGAAAAGAAATCGATTCACGACTTCGATTTTAAATTAATCTGCGAATATTTTTCAAGCCTAGAACGACAAGGACCTGGGAGTCCCGAAGTAACGATTAAAGCGTTGAGCTTTATTGATAATCTGACCAATGAATCACAAATTGCTGATATTGGTTGTGGCACCGGTAGTCAGACAATGGCAATGGCTAGTTGTACGTCAGGGTATATTACAGGAATCGACTTATTTCCCGGCTTTATAGATCTATTCAATCTTAACGTACATAAACGGAATCTTCAGGATAGAGTCAAGGGAATTGTTTGTTCAATGGAGAATCTTCCTTTTCAGCATGAAGAATTAGACTTAATCTGGTCAGAAGGAGCAATCTACAATATCGGATTTGAACGAGGCATAAACGAATGGCATAAGTTTTTGAAGACAGGAGGCTTTATTGGCGTTTCAGAGGCATCATGGTTTACCGAAGAGCGACCTGATGAAATCGACAAATTTTGGAACGATGCTTATCCGGAAATAGATACTATTTCAAACAAGGTGGCACAAATGCAAAAAGCTGGATATATTCCAATTGCCACTTTTGTTCTGCCCGAAAATTGTTGGACTGAACATTTTTATACGCCGCAAGTTTCTGCACAGAAAAACTTCTTGAGGAAATATGCAGGCAATAAAACAGCCGAAGAATTTATAGAAAACGAAATACATGAAGCTGAATTATATTATAAATACAAAGAATTTTATGGCTATGCTTTCTATATTGGCAAAAAGATTTAAATTTAACGATTGAATGTTTGATGGTTTTGTCAACCCTTTAATACTCGCTTAAAACTGACATTTGTTTGATTACGGTTTTGGCTATGCTCGACAATCTCTCGCGAAAACGCTTGATCACCATTGAAGATGCTGCTGAAGCGATTGTTCGACAGCGAACAATTATTCCAGATCACCAGGCACTTCTAGTCGCGATTTCAGGGATAGATGGTTCGGGGAAAGGCTATCTCACCGACAAAATTGCCACCCTACTTTTGAAACGGGGTCTCAATATCGCAAACATCAATCTTGATGGTTGGTTAAATCTGCCTGAAAAACGCTTTAGTAAAATTAATCCACCGAAACACTTCTACCGACATGCGATTCGTTTTGAAGAGTTATTTGGTCAACTCATCTTTCCATTACGCAATCGCCGCTCCATTTATCTTGAGGCAGATTTCACGGAAGAAACAGCTACGAAATATCGAAAACATATCTACAGCTTTGAGGAAGTAAATGTTATATTGCTAGAGGGAATCTACTTACTGAAGCATCAATTTCAGTCATATTACGATCTCTCTTTTTGGATTGATTGCAGCTTTGAGACAGCCTTAGAACGGGCGATTGCTCGTTCACAAGAGGGATTGTCTCCAGAAGAAACAATTCAGGCATATCAGACGATTTACTTCCCGGCTCAGAAGATTCATTTTGAGCTTGATCAACCGCAAGGATCTGCGATCGCAAGCATTAACAACGATCCCAGATTAGGAGGGTGAATACAATAGGAGAGTAGAGAAGAGCATGGATATAAATATACATAAGTTACTGGACATCCTTGAAGGCATTATTCGTTCGAGAAAATCCCAAGCCCCAATTGATTCTTCCATCGATGCCTCAACCTACGCGATCGCGCCCTCAAAATAAATTCTAAATGGTTCAGCAAGAATGCCTAATATTTGATTTAACTGAGTGATAAAATATTCAGTCAAATCAATTTTAACAATCTGATTTTCTAACATAATAAACTTCCAGTTTGTCCCCGTTGAAACTGCACCGTATACCACTGGCTTTTCCAGCCCATTACGGGCATTAAATATTTGAGCAGCAACCATTTGAGCCACACATTGTCCTAACCCAATGCGGATATTATTATCTTTCGCTTCAACCAATGTTAAAACCGGAGCAGTAACGAGAGATTGATTTTTTGATGCACTTAAGAGAAAATCACAAGCACCCGTTAACCCTTTTGATTCGTCAACATTAAACGTATTACCCGAAAAATAGCCAATTTTATTATTAAACTTACGTCTTACTTCCAATAAAACCGGAGTAATAATTAATTCAGATCGAGCTTTTTCTGTACTAATACTTGCCGCTAAATCCAAGGTTTCATCCAGCGTCTCCTTAAGCCGTTGTGAAGGTTCAATCGGTGCAATGTGACTAAATAAATGAGAAATATCCTCGACTGTTAATTCGAGGGTAGAAACGGCTTGGTCAATGGTTTTGAAATCACTGTATGACATATTTCCAGAGTCAGCAGCACTTACAATGCTACTATAATCATTGTGCCACACTCTATTCGGTCAGTGATAAGAAAAGTGCAATTGAGCGAAGCTCAGCGCCAAAGGCGATCGCGCTTACGTTGCTGCTCTTTTTATCGTAATGTTCCCCTCCCTCCAGTAATCCTCAGATTGGCTTTAGATCCAAGCTGCGCCACAAGTACCATGAGGCAATACTGCAATACGGCTTCCACCTTTGTCCGAAACGTTTTGTAGTCTTGCGGTCAGGAAGTGCCTCAAGATTATACAGGTTCCGAATACCTGTACGTATACCCAAGTCATCCACAGGTAAAACATCCCATCGCTTGAGACGGAAAATCAGCAGCATCTGCACTGTCCAAGCTCCAATCCCTTTAACCTGCGTTAAAATCTTTATAATCGACTCATCATCCATAACTTCCAACGCTTCCAGGGTGGGCAATCCATCAATTGAATGACGTGCCAAGTCTTTAAGATAAGCAATTTTCGGGCGTGAAATCCCCACACCTCGGAGAACTTCATCAGGTGTGTCTAGGACATCCTGTGCAGTAGGAAACGGCGTGTCAGGGTAAACTTGGAGAAACCGACTGTGGATAACATGCGCCACTTTGGTAGACAGTTGTTGGTGCAGAATTGACCGGGATAAGCAAAAGAACAAATCTCCCTCCAACTCGTGCTGATTTAGCTGACATGCACCAATTCGGTCAATCAGTTGTCCCAGAATGGGATCACAATCCTGGAGAAAGTCAATGGCGATCGCGTAATTCATAAACTCTGTTGTTAGAACATCGATTCGGTAGCTACTGTAGGGGCGGGTTTAGGGACTAAAATCAGCTATTCACCGATAAATGAACAACAAAACCCGCCCTTTCTCACCGATAACGGAACAACAAAACCCGCCCTTCCTCACCGATAACGGAACAACAAAACCCGCCCTGATTCCCCAGTCACCGAAATAACCCTAATTAGAGCAGGACGTTGTGTTGCACAAACAATCCCAAATGATATAACTCCAGTAATCAGCCAATTATACTTTCTACCCATGAGAAAAATTGTTGTCGGCGTGATGGGACCCGGTAACGGGGCTACCGCCACAGACTTAGAACGGGCTTATGAATTGGGACAACGTATCGCCCAACAGGGATGGGTACTGCTGACGGGTGGCAGAAATGCTGGGGTAATGGATGCAGCAAGTCAAGGGGCAAAAGCCGCAGGTGGCTTAACCGTGGGTATTTTACCCAGCAGTGATACTCAGAATATGTCCGATGCTGTGGATATTGCGATCGCGACGGATATGGGGAGTGGGCGCAATAATATCAATGTTCTCTCCAGTGATGTGGTGATTGCTTGTGGTATTGGTGCAGGAACCGCCTCTGAAATCGCTCTCGCCCTTAAGGGTGGTAAACCTGTAGTATTATTATCCGACCATCACGAAAGTCAACAGTTTTTTACCAGTCTGTCGCCGGAGACTATTTTTTTGGCAGCCACCCCAGCCGATGCGATTGACGTTGTGCAGGCGATTGTCCAGAAAAACCCTTAACTGTGCGGAACCGGCACTAAAGCGCAACTACAAACCAAGCGCAACTACAAATCGGCGTCTAACCCGTTTCGCCACGGCTGGATACCACAAACTCAATCATAGACGTAAGGCGATGGCTACCCCTCACAGAAAACAATCATATTGTTAATGGTTATTACAATAGCCGTTAATCCCTTAATATAGTAATACTTAACCTAAGGAATACATCTAAAGTCTCGGTTCGTTTTAAGCTAGAACACAGTATTTGAGAGGATAGAACACAATATGGCCTACGCACTTCCTGATTTACCTTACGCTTACAACGCGCTGGAGCCTTACATCTCAGCTAAAACACTAGAGTTTCATCACGACAAGCACCACGCGAAGTACGTCACTAAATTCAACGACATGTCCCAAGCCGCTGGTATGGCTGACAAGTCCATCGAGGAAGTCATTAAGGCTAGCTACAATGATTCGTCCAAGTCAGGGCTTTTCAATAATGCCGCCCAAGCTTGGAATCACACCTTCTTCTGGAACTCCATGAAGTCGGGCGGTGGCGGTGCGCCCAGTGGTGCAGTCGCTGACAAAATCAACTCTGATTTAGGCGGCTACGATAAGTTCAAGGAAGAATTCAAGAACGCTGCTACAAGCCAATTTGGTAGTGGCTGGGCGTGGCTAGTCCTCGATAATGGCACGCTCAAAGTGGTTAACACCGCCAATGCGGTTAATCCCATTGCTTTGGGAATGACACCGTTGTTAACCTGTGATGTGTGGGAACACGCCTACTATCTAGATTATCAAAACAAGCGTCCTGATTTTGTGGAAGCATTTATCAACAATCTGATTAACTGGGACTTTGTGAATCAGCAAATGGCTGCGGCTTGAAGATAATCCAGTGAAGTTGTCACGTCAGTAACAGTGACTAGCCCCGCCTGATCTGGATATCAGACGGGGCTTCTGGCAGTTTGGGTTCTTGATGTGCGATCGCGCATCTTTAGCGAATTGCAATCAGGTGATCCGTCTCACAGGGGTTACTTGAAAGTATCACGGTGAGCCAAAAAACGTCATCACAGCCTTTTCCAGTATTTTTATTACATTAGAAGTATCGAGTTTGAGAATTTTTCGCTATACCTGTCCTAGGCGTGAAAATCACCGCTGTTGAGCCAAGATGGATAAATGGCAAAGGATAGGATTACTCAACTCTCAGACAGATTTATCATTATAGTCAACTACTAACTCATAAACTTCGATTGTCCTAACAAGTCCCCTTGAGGTAACCTTCCATGTTTGACACAACCCAAATACTCATCGACAACTTTGTGGATCGGATTCGAGAAGGCTACAGCCGAACTTACGGCGGCTGGAAGTCTGACTATGCCGACATTATCGGCTGGGCGGGCGCCATGGCATTAGAAAATATTGCCAATAGTGACGCTCTCTACCACAATGTTGAACACACCATTTTAGTCACCCTAGTCGGACAGGAAATTCTGCGCGGTAAACATATCCGTGAAGGAGGCATTTCCTGTGAAGACTGGATGCATGCGATTATCTCCTTACTCTGCCATGATATTGGTTATGTTAAAGGCGTCTGCCGACAAGACCGCTTAAGTGAAAACCGCTATGCCACAGGCGTAGATGGGGACAAGGTGAGTTTACCACCAGGGGCGACAGATGCCAGCCTCACCCCCTATCATGTTGATCGCGGGAAGCTGTTCATTGAAGAACGGTTTGGTGGCAATTTACTGATTGACGCTGAAGAAATTAAGCGGAATATTGAACTCACTCGTTTTCCTGTGCCAAGTGATCAAGATCACCTAGACACAAGTAATTGTCCCGGTTTAGTAAGATCTGCCGATTTAATTGGTCAACTCAGTGATCCGCGCTACTTGAAAAAGATTAGTGCCTTATACTACGAGTTTGAAGAAACGGGTGTGAATAAAGCCTTAGGCTATAGTCATCCAGGAGACTTGCGCCAAAACTACTCCAAGTTTTACTGGAGTGGGGTATATCCCTACATTAAGGACTCATTGCGTTACTTAGAGTTGACGCTAGAGGGTAAGCAAATTGTGGCAAATCTTTATGCCAATGTGTTTGTGGTTGAACACGAACATCCCTCCCTCCATGCAACCATTAGCGCCGCTTAAAAGACGGTAGAGGCACGACATGTCGTGCCCCTACACCCCCAGCTTTTCCTGCTTGTTACCCAACCCAGTCATGACTCAGACTCCTGTCAAAAATCTAACTTTTGAGGATTACTTATCCTACGATGATGGCACAGATAACATCTATGAACTGGTGGATGGAAAGCTAGTCATGGTTCCACTACCCACTGCCGATCATGGCGATACGATCGATTTACTCCTGGATGTCTTCAGAGAACAAATCCGTCGCCATCGTCAACCCTGGAAAGCCAAGGACAAAGCTGGGGTGTACACGGGAAAACAGCCTGTTACCGGAAAAGATCGTTCACGCACCCCAGATGTCTGTGTCATGACAGCAGCGCAGTGGACTGAACTCAAAGCAGATAAGCGATCGGCGGCTGTGTTGAAAACGCCACCCCTTTTAGTGGTTGAAGTCGTTAGTCCGGGATCGAAAAAAATCGATTATGAACAGAAATTGTCGGAGTACAAGACGATAAAAATCCCCGAATATTGGATTGTAGACTTACGCCAATCTCAGGTTGGTGTGCTGTTATTGACAGAGACAGGATATGAAACAACCGTTTTTACAGGAAATCAGCGGATTATCTCTCCGACATTTCCCGAACTGGCACTAACAGCTTCTCAAGTCTTGTCGGCATGAGACTCATTGATCAATGGTCTGTCCTAAAACCTCTAGTACCGCCTTGGGTGATAACTTATCCTTAAACCAAATAATTTGGGCTGGCACACGTTCAAGCTTAACCCCAGCTTTATCCAAATTGAGTCGCTCAGAAATTGCCAAAATTAAATTATCACAAGCCGCCCGCCGGACTTGAGAAAATTTCTTTTGCAGATAGTCGGGACGCCAGAAGCCAACAATTTCTAACAGCATATCTCGCCCATCGGGATGCACCAGACGAAAATCGGGAATCATCACACTCCCCGGAATCGGAATCAGATCCACTTCTCGTTCCAGAATCCACTCCGTTTTCAGCGAGTCCCAACGGTTGGCAAA
>CAZNNK010000058.1:0-1898 GCA_964574085.1 uncultured Coleofasciculus sp. | reverse complement strand
TGGCAAAGGATGCCTCAATCATACTGTCGTAAGGCTTCCCCGGAGGATAATGAGTTACCAACCCACATTTATCATTGAGGCAAAATCGTCCAGTTTTCCACGTTCCCGTGTAGGGATCACGCATTTGTAACGTGGCTTTGAGACTCCAACGAGTAACATGGAGTAGGGCAGGAATGAGTTTGGCGATCGCCAATCCGTAGCGGGTACTGGTTTTAAATAAACTGGCAGGTCCATCTATAGTAATCGTAAACCCGTGATCGGCATCGCCTTCAATATAGGTCATTAAGCCAAATAACTTTAAATAACGAAACAGTAATTTATATTCCCCCGGTACATTCCGATGAGCATTGAGAATCATCTCAGAGGCTTTGTAGAAAATCCCTTGGACTTGAGATAAGTTGTAACGGTGCAGCAAGGCTTCTGGGGTGGGATCATCAAACTGGGTCAAAATTCGATTTTCCGGCAAATCCGCATAAAGCCCTGTGCGAATTTGCGACGGTAGCACCTCTTGGTGTAATTCTTGAGTAAGCGTACTACTGAGGGTTTCCAGAGTCGCTGCCGTAGCAGCGCGACAGGGGAGGGATTTGGCAGATAGGGTAAAGACTCGTTGTCGCAGTTCTTTCGGTTCCAGGGGACTAACAATTTCAAAGGTGCTGAAGTTATTTTTGAGCAGATGTGCTAGTCCCCGTTTGAGGCGATAATCAGGACTATCCCCTTCTAATTCAGAAAGCTGGCTATTCAGTTCACCTTGGGTATGACCCACCGCCTCCCGGAAACAGGTGATTAAATCCGTGGCGATATCACAGGTGCGTGGGTTAATCGGCAACCGCTTGGGGATGATTTCTTCCCCATTTTGTCGATAAATTAGCAGTGGTGTGGGTAACATGAGCGATTTGTCTTATGTCAGTGGTCATTAGTCTGATGTCTTATGTCATTGATTATTCATCACCACTTCACTATCCGTTACATCATTTCAAGATTAAACTATGAGTACTACCTTATCGATGCGGCAGACACCTGCCCATACTATCTACAGAGTGCTAGAGTGCAGACCTGATAGCTATAGAGATTGGTTAAATCAAGGGCATGGATTGCGCGATGAAGGGCGTTATGAAGAGGCACTGACCAGCTATAATCGGGCTTTAGACTACAAGCCCCATGATTTTTGGGCGCTGTACTGGCGAGCTGATGTGTTAGATGTATTGGGACAGTACTCGGAAGCGTTAAGCAGTTATGACCAAGCGTTAGCCGAAAAGCCCACCGATTACTGGAGTTGGTGTCAACGCGCTAAGGTACTACGAGAATTACAACGTTACGAAGACGCGATCGCGAGTTACGATCACGCCCTGGATACTCGACCCGATGACTATTGGGCTTGGTACAATCGAGGACGGGTCGCCCTAGAAGATTTGGATTGGTACAAGGAAGCGATTACCTCCTTTGAGGAAGCCCTGAAGCTTCGACCCACAGATTACTGGAGTTGGTATCGCTTAGGTGACGCCCAGCGGCATTTGGCACGGTATGGAGAGGCAATTGCCAGCTACGCAAAAGCCTTAGAAACTCGACCCGATGATTATTGGGCATGGTATCGACGGGGAGATTCCCTGCGACGGTGGGGATGTTTAGAAGACGCCTTGGCTAGCTATGATCAGGCGTTGGCAATCAAACCCACTGACCCCTGGAGTTGGTATCAGCGCGGGGAACTGCTGCGGAAACTGGCTCGATATACTGAAGCTGTGGCGAGTTATGACCAAGCATTAGCCTCAGATCCAGAAGACGAATACGCCTGGTACAACCAAGCCTGTTGCTATGCCTTGCTGGGAAATCAGGAGGGTGCGATCGCCAGTTTACAAGCCGCGATTCGTCTTAATCCCAGTGAATATCTCACCTTAGCCCAA
>CAZNNK010000057.1:0-13726 GCA_964574085.1 uncultured Coleofasciculus sp. | reverse complement strand
GCCATCGTCTTGACCATCATCTAAGCCATCGTCTAAGTCATCACCTAAGTCATCACCTAAGCCATCACCTAAGCCATCACCTAAGCCATCACCTAAGTCATCACCTAAGCCATCGTCTTGACCATCATCTAAGCCATCGTCTTGACCATCATCTAAGCCATCGTCTAAGTCATCACCTAAGTCATCATCTAAGCCATCGTCTAAGTCATCACCTAAGTCATCACCTAAGCCACCCAAAGGAGTAAAGGTAATGTCATTTAAGGGATTAGATATAGAGGGATTACCTGTATCCGTGTTATTATTTTCTGCATCACTAGGATCGGTAACTTTGCCACTATTTTCTCGCAGTTGACCGTCGGGTCCATAGACGCCGCCTGGTGCATATAAGTTGACCTCACCGCTAGAGCCTGATCCTCGATTTAGCACCCTGATATCACCTACTGTGATTTTTCCGTCTCTAGTCTCTAGGGTAACTGTACCACCGTCTCCATTACCTTGATCTTGGCTATTTATATTATTGTTAATATCAATATCACCTTCT
Organism: uncultured Coleofasciculus sp.; assembly: GCA_964574085.1. Lineage (GTDB taxonomy): Bacteria > Cyanobacteriota > Cyanobacteriia > Cyanobacteriales > Coleofasciculaceae > Coleofasciculus. Next base: position 13,185 of record CAZNNK010000057.1, on the reverse strand, counting down.
AGGGTGGATATTGTTACTGAACCTGCGCTTCTAGGAGGATCATTATTTCCTCCGCTATTATCGTTGGTTCTAATTTCACCCGTTGTTATGTCATTTCTAGCATATAAAGATACAGAACCAGCCGCTGTTTGACTGTTGGAACTCGTATCGATATTTCCCGTATTAATACTGTTTCCGCTGATGTTGAGTCCACCTTTGGCTCTGATATTTTCTGTTACGACAACATCGCCATTATTTACAGTAATTCCAGAGCCTGATAATATTACCTGCTCACCATCCGCGATCACTTGAGTTGCATGATCAATTCCGCCTCCTGTGAGCAGTTGAGGCAAAGAAGCTATATTACGATCCCAACTTCCTGGATTACCACTTACTGAGTCTACAGGTTCAAACTCTAAATTTAGCACCATTCCCGGTTGGCTGAGGCGCACTACCGTATCACCGGGTACTGTGGCGATGGTCACTTGACCATCTGGTGCTGAGAGCGTGCCTTCACTGACAACTGTGCCACCAATTAAGGCTAAGTTCCCACTATCAACTGTTAGGTCAGCAGAGCTAACGATACCTCCAGGTTCAGACGTATTAAAGGCAAAGGAATTGTTAGGAGTTCCTGCAAGCTGACTTGCATCAATTGGACCTGTCGCATTAAACCACTGGTCATTGCCTAAACCAATAGCCGTAGCGGTTGTGGCGGTAAAGGAGCCTGGCACATTCAGAGTTGCACCTTGACCAAACACAATACCAGCCGGATTCATCAAAAACAGATTGGTACTGCCAGTTCCTCCCAGAACTTCGATGAGTCCGTTAATTTGAGACAGATTACCACCTGTAACCCGACTTAGAATATTTTGAATATTAGCATCGACATTAAAAATAGCACTTTGATCGGAGTCAAGACTAAACTGATCAAAGCTGTGAATCAGATTCTCGCCAGCTTCCACGCCACCTGTAATGTCAAATTCGTCGCCATTTGGGGTAACAGTCGTTTGGCTACCCTGTGTATTATCTGGAGTAACCTGGGCTTGGGTAACCTTAGCAAAGCCCAGAAGCCCTGTTAGACTATAGAGGGCTGCCAGTGATTGACTTATTCGGCGTATGGCTGGTTTCATCTGGCTCACTTGAAAAACAGTAAATGCTGAGTCTCCTAACTGCTGGTGTTATCATGTTTCCTGGTGTGGTTGATCACCCGAACCGTTGCGGTAGGTAGCTCGTAGGAGTGTTTAGGCTGATCTTGACTCTGGCTATTCTGTGTTGTATATATTTTAGCCTATACTCGTCATTTTTTTGTTGAAGAAATTTTTCTTTCCACAAGCTTAATGATTGGGTTGTGACTAACGCTACACTTTGAGCCAGATAGGAAAACCTATACTTGATGATATTATCGACCTATCCTAAACCTCCATTATATTAAATATTGTGAATTTGTCGAGACAAAGGCTGGAATCCGCATCCTTACGTCGATAAACTATGGAGAGCGTGCGTATGTACTGACAATTTTCTTGAATCCCTAGTCTCAATGGCATTCCAGCCTGCATGATTCCCCTGAAACTGACCCTGAAAAATTTCTTAAGTTACCGCGAAACGACCCTAGACTTTCGCGGACTGCATACGGCTTGTATCTGTGGCGCCAATGGTGCTGGCAAATCCTCTCTCCTAGAAGCGATTACCTGGGCGATTTGGGGACAATGCCGTGCGGCGTCGGAAGATGATTTAATCCATTCCGGGGCGAAAAATGTACGGGTAGATTTCATCTTCTATAATAACCAACAAACCCATCGGGTGATTCGCAGCAAGCAACGGGGACAAAGCAGTTCCCTAGAGTTTCAAATTGAAACCCCAGATGGATTTCGTTCCTTAACCGAAAAAGGATTACGGGCAACTCAACAGCTCATCTTGCATCATCTTAAGCTGGATTACGATACCTTTATTAACTCCGCTTACTTGCGTCAGGGGCGGGCGGATGAATTTATGCTACGGCGTCCCTCGGAACGCAAACAAATCCTAGCCGACTTATTGAAACTGGATCAATACGAAACCTTAGCCGATCAAGCAAAGGATTTATCCCGCCAATTCAAAGGTCAAGCCGAACAACTGGACTCCAGTTTACAAGCCATTGAACAGCAACTCGAAGAACGAGAGGCGATCGCACACCAACAAGACGCCACTCAAACCACCTTATCTCAACTGCGCCAAGACCAAGACACCGACCAAAGCCAACTGCACCACCTGCAATCTCTCAAACACCAACGCCACACCTGGGAACAGCAACTCACCTTTGTCCGCCAGCAATACCAAAATCTCACCCAAGAGTGCGATCGCCTGCACCAGGATATCACCACCACCGAAACCCAAAAGCAGCAGTTAGCCACGATTCTCGCCCAACAGGATCAAATTACTGCCGGGTATGCCGATTATCTCACCCTGCACCAGCGAGAGGAAAGTCTCAGCCAAAAATTCCACGCCGATCAAAACGCCCACCGCCAAAAACAGCAGCTAAACCAACAACTCAACCAGCAAATTCACGAGTTCAATCTACAAATTCGCCAAACCCAAGCCAAACTCGACGCCCTGCGCCCCCAAGAACAAGAAATTCAACAGATGCTTACCCGTTCTGGAGACGTAGCCGAAGCCGTAGAAAAACTCAAAGCCGCCCGCACCCGCCTCAACCACCTGGATCAACTTCAACTCGATGTCTCCCCTATCCTACAACGTCGCGCCGCCTTGCAAAGCGAACTGGATCGCAACCACGCCCGCCTCAGCGCCCGTTTAGATGAACTTACCGCCTCAGAAGATCAACTCTCGCACCAAATCGCCACCACTCCCCAACTGCGCCAAACCGTTCTGCAAGTCGTCGCCGAAATCAGTACCTTAGAAAAAAAGAAAGTCTATCAACAGCGCGTCCAAGAAAAAGGACTCGAACGCCGCAGCTTCCAAGAACGACTGCAAGAAAGCCAGCGCCGTTATGAAAAACAAATCGCCGAACTCACCCAGAAAATCCAAATGCTACAGGTTCAGGACGCCGTATGTCCCCTGTGCGATCGCCCCTTAGATGAAGCCCATTCCCAACACGTAATCCAGAAAACTAGCACAGAACAGCAAGAAATTCAAGATCAATTTTGGGTGGTGCGAGAACAGCTAGCTGTCTGTGAACGGGAACTGCAAGTCTTACGTCAAGAATACGCCCAACTCTCCCAAGAATTGGCACCGTTTGAACAATTATTAGAACAACGGGGACAACTCGAAGCCCGACTCGAAGCCACCGATGAAGTGTATGATCGCCTCTACGACATCTCCGAAGAAAAGAAACAACTCGAGCGATCGCTAAGTGAAGGAACCTACGCCCTAGATATCCAAACCCAACTGCAAACCCTAGATCAGCAACTGCAACAGCTAAACTATAACGAACAAACCCACGCCCTCGCACGGGGAGAAGTGGATCGGTGGCGTTGGGCGGAAATCCGCCAAGCCAAACTCGAAGACGCCCAGCGACGCCTAGAGAAAATTCAGGAACAAAAACCCCAACTGCAAGCCCAACTCGATCAGTTAAACCAATCCCTAGAGGAGTTACAAACCACCTCTCCCCTCAAACAGCAACTCGACGCGATCGAGTCACAAATTAACGAAATTGGCTATAACTTAGACACGCACAACCAACTCCGCACCGCCCTGCGACACGCCCAATCTTGGCAACTGCGCCATCAAGAATTAACTAAAGCCCAGGAACATTATCCCCAACTCTGTCAACGATTAGACAGCCTGACTCAAACCCTCGCCCAACGACAAGGCGATCGCGAAACTCTCAATACACAACTTACTGAAATTGTCAAGCAAATTGAACAGTATCCCGACACCAGCCGCGACATCCAAAGCTTGGAACAGCGCATCCTCCAGCGACGCCGACAACTCGACGAACATTTATCCCAAATTGGGCGTTTACAACAGCGCTTAACTCACCTGGATACCCTGCAAACTCAATATCAAGAACAAGAGGAACAGGTTAAAACCCTAAAACGGCAATATCGAGTGCATCAGGAACTCGCCAAAGCCTTTGGCAAAAACGGGATTCAAACGCTGATGATTGAGAACATTTTACCGCAATTAGAGGCAGAAACCAATCAAATTTTATCCCGACTCACCGGAAATCAGTTACACGTCCAAATTGTCACCCAAAAAGCCGGAAAACGGGCATCCAAGCGAAAAAGTAAACTCATCGACACCCTGGATATTTTAATCGCCGACGCTAGCGGAACCCGCCCTTATGAAACCTATTCTGGCGGTGAAGCCTTCCGGATTAACTTTGCCATTCGCCTCGCCTTAGCCCGACTCTTAGCGCAGCGGGCGGGAACCTCGTTGCAAATGCTGATTGTCGATGAAGGCTTTGGTACGCAAGACGCCGAAGGGTGCGAACGATTGATCGCGGCAATTAACGCGATCGCCTCTGACTTTGCTTGTATCTTAACCGTAACCCACATGCCCCAATTTAAGGAAGCCTTTCAGACACGAATTGAAGTGCAAAAAACCGAGCAAGGTTCACAGTTAAGTTTACTGATGTAACGCTTAAAATTATTGAGCTGGACGATTTACTCGAATCACTTTTCCCCTTAAGGAGTCTTCCAGATATAGCAAATCGCTAGGCGTGTATTTACAACTCCCGTACCTGAAGCTGAGTCCAGATGAGATGTTCGTACAAACAAAGTGTAACTAGACCAGCGCGAAGCGCTATAAATGGCTTAAAGACGTGCCATTAATCAATCTTCTTCGTTCTGTCGAATAACGAGTTCAATCTCATCAGCATAGACTTCAGCATAAATCCATGCATTCACTAAATCAGCAGCCGATAACGTGGGATAATCTTGTAGAAGTTGAGCTTCACTAATCCCTAAACGGCGAGCATTGGCTAACACCCAAACCGGAATGCGAGTATTGGCAATGCAGGCTGTTCCCCCACAGACACCAGGGTTTTTTTCAATTCCCTTCCAATTGTTATTGAAACTTTGGGTGAGGAGGTGAATAGCTTGAGCTTTTTCAGTTGGCTTTAGAGCAAGCAACTGCGTTTCTAACTCTTTAATGTTCATTATTATAAATTATGAATTCTGGATAAAACAGAAAGTGATACATCAGTAAGAACGTAAGCCTTGCACCCCTACATTCGGGTAAACATAATCGGTTTGAGAACTGCTATAGCAGCCCTAAATAGGTCGCAACAGATATAATAGTAATAATACATCCCTAGGAAAAGGACACAAAATGAACATTATAGATGAACTAGCGAATTTCATCAATCAGACAAAAGAGTCCAAAGAAATTAAGAGGGCTTTGGCGGTGAAAATGATTTTGGAAGGAAAATCATATCGTGAAGTCAAAGAACTATTAAAAGTTTCTCACAGTTTTATAAGCCAATGGAAAAAACAAGCGCTTTTTCAGGGTGTGGAAAGTTTAAAACTTCAATATAAAGGCAGAGCAGGTTACTTAAAGCCTGAAGAAAAAGACCAAACGATTCAGTGGTTGAGAGAACAAGATTATCTAAGATTGTCAGATTTGCAAGGTTATTTACGGGAGCAATATAATGTGGTTTTTGAGTCCAATCAAAGTTATTATAGTTTATTTAAAGAGGCTGAAGTAAGTTGGAAAAAGACTCAAAAAAAGAATCCAGCTAAAAATGATGAATTAGTCAAAGCTAAAAAAAAGAAATAGAGGTAAGGCTAGAAAAATGGAAACCGGAAATAGAAGCTGGAAACCGGACGGTGCTTATGCTGGACGAATGTCATTTGCTGTGGGGTGATTTGTTAGGTTATGCGTGGGGAAGAACAGATACAAGAATAGAAGTTAAGATAAAAAATGAAAAAGAGAGACAGACTTATTATGGGGCTTTAGATTATCAAACTAAAGAGTTCATGGTTAAAGAATACAAAAGTGGGAACAGCGAAAATACTATCGATTTTATCGAACATTTACAAAGGCAACGACCCGGGAAAAAATTATCGATATTTTGGGATGGTGCAACTTACCATGATTCTAAACAGTTTCGAGAATACTTAACGAAAATTAATCAAGGTTTATCAGAAGAAGACTGGTTGATAACTTGTACAAAATTTGCTCCGAATGCTCCAGAGCAAAACCCTGTAGAAGATATTTGGCTGCAAGTCAAAACTTTCATTAGACAATTTTATCATCTTTGCAGCTCTTTTAAAATAGTTAAGTGGCTATTTAAGTTTTTTGCTGATGGTCAAATATTCGAGTTCCCAAAAATTTTTCAGTACGGAATTTTGCCACAATCTATTTAGGATTGCTATATATTATCATTGTCCAATAAAAACGGCAATAGGGAAGTGTAAGAATGTCCTAACCTGCATTGGTAAGGTGATAAAACCCTCATCGATCAAAAGTTTGTTAATGTAGCTGTTTTTCTTTCCAGAAAACGCCGACTTTATCTGATTTTGTCATCTAGCAAGGCAAACAAATAGCTATCCGTTAGAATTCGAGTGAGAGGAAACTTGAATCCTATGACCCAAACCATTACCCTGCAAATCCCAGAGCCACTCTACCAACGGCTTGTCCATACTGCCCACGCTACTAACCGCCCTCTAGAGGATGTCATGCTCCACGCACTGAAAGTGGGCAGTCCCCCTGATTGGAATAATGTACCCGATGAGTTTCAGGTTGACCTAGCTGCTTTGGACAAAATGGAAGATGAGGCATTATGGAAAATTGCTCAAAGTCGAAAGACTGTAGCCGATATGGAGCGGTACAATATCCTACTCGATCGCAATCAAGAGGGTACACTGACGGATGCCGAACGAACGGAACTAACAGCACTACGAACCGAGGCAGACTGCTTCATGCTGCGGAAAGCACAGGCAGCTGCACTACTGCGCTGGCGCGGACATCATGTACCTTTGCCCTAATCTCTTGTGTCTACCTATATCCCTGAAAGACTAAAAGCTCAAATTGAAGCGTGCGATCGCCACCGTTGCTGCTACTGTTTGACCAGTGAAACCAATAGCGGCATTCCCATGACCTACGATCATATCTTGCCCTGCTCACAAGGCGGAGCGACAACCTTTGAAAATCTCTGCCTTGCTTGTCGTACCTGCAATGAATTTAAGTCTGACACCACAGAAGCCGAAGATCCGCTAACTGGAGAAACTGTGCCACTTTTCAACCCACGCACTCAGAAGTGGACTGACCACTTTACCTGGAGTCTGGACAGCACCAGAGTAGAAGGGTTAACTGCTACAGGTCGCGCCACCATTACGGCATTGCGAATGAACAACCCCATCATTGTGTCTGCGCGTTGGCGCTGGACAATCAGTGGTTGGCATCCTCCTGCTGATTGACACTTGAGCGATCGCTCCTTTAGCCATTACAGCAGTTTTCAAGTTATAGCACTACGCATTGAGGTTAGGACAATAAAATTGGGTGAAAAGGCAACAGGCAATAGGCAATAGGCAACAGAGAAATGTCCTAACGTATCCCCGTAGTGCTATACTAGACTACGAAAGCAATCATTTCGATTTAGCGTTAAAACCGCTTGGTATATTTCACAGGCTTGAGAACTGCTATATTAGCATTATCCATTACGATCACTCTTCACGCCAAGTAAACTGAATTTGCTCATCAGCCTGTCTAAACTCAATATTAAACCGATCAAAAACAACTTCCCGCCCTAACAGCAATTGTTCTGCACCTGTAACACTTTGTAACCAAGCTACAGGAGCGATAAAACTGTGTTCATCAATTGTCATTTTCACATTACGCAGAACATACTCAACCGTTCCCCCAATCGTCTCCGCTAATAACGTTGATTCAGCATCCGCTAAACTGTAGCCTAAATCTTGACCTACCTTTAAAGAAATTAAGCTAATTTCCGCCCCAGAGTCCACTAACATTGTAGTAGAAACCTCCAAATCCTTATGCTTAAGCCTAACATGATAATTCGGCAACCAGTCATGGCGAGCCACTGTGCGAAAATGAATTGGTAAAATCTGGATAGAAGCCGTGCTGCGTGGCACTAAATAAATAGCAAACGTCTCGCCTGATGCCATAGCTATGTTCAAAACATCTCGCAAATTTTCACTATGAGCAATGACACGATGGTCATTGTAAGCCACATATTGATTGCGATATAAGCTTAACAACGTGCGCCGATTTTTATTCAGCCACTTCAACATTTGCTCACTTTCACTCTTAGATGGCATTTTAGTCATAGCTTATCAAAGGAAACCCTTTCACCCCTCGAAAACGACACCATTCACCATTGTTTCCGAACCCAATAAAATCCCCTCCAAATCCTCCAAACCCCTCTGCGTCCCTCTGCGTCAACCTCTGCGTACCTCTGCGTTAAAAAAAACCAAATTCTCATCCATAAAACCCTCATCAATCAAAACGGCGACAAAAACCGTAAAAGTAGAGAACCGATCCCCACAAGAGCATTGCCAAACGAAGGGCGAGAGCGAACTTCCGGAGGATTTTGGGCAATTTCCACCATAGCGATGAGATTCTGCGAAGCTTGGAAACCCACCGGGTTTTCTTGAGTCGTAAAAAGCTGACTAGCCACTTCAGCATCTCGGATTGCACCACCGTGATCACTCAAGCGAAATCGGGCAATTCCCCGGGCTAAATAAGCAGGAGCAAACTCAGCTTTGAGATTCAGGGCTTGATTATAATGTTCAATGGCAGCTTGGTAGTTTCCCCGTTCTGCTTCAATCACACCCCAAGCATAAAAATCTTCAGGGGTTCCAGCATACTGAGGAAGACCGATTGTTCCTTGAATATAAGCGCTACTCAGATCCGTACCAAACAGTTGTGCATTAACCAGATACGCATCTCTGAGATCTGTTCCCACTAAAATAGCGCCACTAAGATTTGCCCCCGTTAAGTTCGCACCATTGAGAGACGCGCCACTAAGATTTGCGCCAGTGAGATCCGCCCCCGTCAAATTTGCCCGACTCAGATTAGCGCGACTCAAATCTGCCCCACTCAAGTTTGCCCCGACTAATTCTGCCATGACTAGACCCGCGTCACTGAGATCACATCCAGGACAGGTTTTGGTGGAGAGTACCGTTTGGATATTTTGCAGATTTTCCGCCAAGGCGCTGGTATTCAGAGTAATGGCGGTAAAAATAGCAGCCGTGGTTAGCAGGATTGGTTTCATAGCACGATGACGGGTTGAATGGGCTAAAGGGTTCTACGCGATCGCAGTTCTGGATTTAGACCTACCTTTATTTTGCGCTACTTAAACGGCGTAGGGAGACTTTTTTCGCGATCGCACCGGATCAATATTAGGGTGCAAGGATGGTGCCCCTACATTTGGCTTGACTTTATCACTCAGACTGTTGATCCGCGACACCTGCTAATAATTCTAATTCACTCACCACTCGATCCAATTCATCAATAATCGGCATAGAACCCTGGGTGCGAAAGGCTTCAATTAAAGAACGGTAATACCACAGTGTACCGTCTTTACCCCCATGAAAGCGTTTCCACAAGTTTTCCCCGACAATGCGATAATCTTTAAGAATTGACCAAGCATTATGCAGCTTATCGGCGGCGGAGACTAAACGCACGGAAGCTGAGGCGGTGGGAATATGGGTAATATAAGCCGCTTTGCGCTGACGCCAAGGAGGTTTGGGTGTGGTGTCCGCGTCGGTGCAACCATCTACGATCTCAGTAATTGTATCCCCGAAGCGGCGGCGAATTTCCTCACGGGTTGCTGCACCACCTTGATCTTCAATGGCATCATGGAGAAGCGCCGCGATCGCTTCCTCTTCATTCGCCCCATACTCTAAGGCAATACTAGCAACAGCTAGCAGGTGGGCGATATAGGGAACGCCATTCCCTTTGCGGGTTTGGTTGGCGTGTAGTTCGGTCGCAAAGGTTAAGGCGTCGGTAAACCGTTGGGAGAGTTTCATGAAAAAATAAGGGCAAAATCTAAATTAAATTAGTAACAATTGTGACTGAATTTCTAGCAAACAATCTACCGAAGATATGGATTGCGTCTTATTCCGAAGCCAGCCAACTCTTAGCTTCCGAGACAGGAGACGCGATCGCGCATATCATCTCGATTGGCGAACCTGGTAGTACCCCTCCCGCAGGTTACACCCAAGTTCCTCACCGACTGCGGTTAGAGTTTGATGATATTGTGGCTTTAAATGATCATGAACCCGACTATGTTTTAGCCACATCTGAGCATATTCGTCAAGTGATTGACTTTGTGCCAATCATTTCCCAGGAAGGCGGAGATGTTCTCATCCATTGCCAAGCCGGGATCAGCCGATCCGCCGCGATCTCGTTAACCATTTATGCCATCCTCTTGGGGGCGGGTCAAGAGGAGGAAGCCTTATCCCTAGTTCTGGAAAATAGACCCCAAGCCGTACCGAATATTTGGATTGCCCAATTAGCCGATGAAGCATTAAGTCGAAATGGCAAGTTGGCACAAGTCGCCCAAATGCATGAAGACTGGTATTTTGAGTCTAATGGCGAAATTTAATATAACATTTTCCTTCTACCATCTGCCTTTTTTTGTCATTTCTCCAAAATAAAAATCATGAAAGGACTGGTATCATGGTTAAATTCTGAATAGGAATAATCACCATACACAGCCACTATTTCGTAACCCACTTCCTGCGCCATTTCCTCAAAGTCTTGCTTTTGGATCAGGCAAAACTGCATATTCAGGAGGCGCTTAGATTGCAAAAACCCATGGTGATCATAGATTTCGTAGAACTGAGTTCGTTCAACAATACAGTGATTCGGTTGCTGTTTTTCCAGTCCCCAGAACAGGAGTTGTTGTTTTTCCAGACTGTACTTCCCCTCTAGACGCAGAGAACCATCGACCAATTTTAACCGGACATTAGGATTATGTAAAGTACAGATAAGTCGCCCACCTTCACGCAAATGGTTGTGAATTGATTGGAGTGTACTCTCTTGGTCTTTCTTTGACAACAATTCCGAAAATGAATTGAACGGAATAATCGCTAATTCAAAACACTCTTGCAGGTCGAACTCTCGCACATCAGCCTGCTGAATCCTAGCAGACAACCCCTTTTGTACCAGCTTTTTTTGCAGAACAGCTAACATTTGTGCCGAAGCATCCATACAAACCAGGGAAACGCCAGCCTCTAATAAAGGAATCGAGACGCGACCCGTTCCCGCCATCAATTCGAGAACTTGACCGGATACGTTACGGGTTTCTCGAATAAAGAAGGAAATATCGATATCACTATGGACATAGATATCATACAACTCGGCGACTCGATCCCACTCAATCATTTTTTTCTAGTTACAACGGCTGCATATCATTAAAGCGAATTCTCGTATCTGCCACAGGTTTTTCTTCCGGATTTTCTTCCTTTGCATATCGAATTGTTCGGTTCGTTAGCAAATAGTAGTTGCCTACCTTTTCATGAAAATCTCGCACATCTTCTTTTTCCAAAACATCACCAGTTTGGGCATCGCGAAACGTGGTTTTAAAGTGGCTGACTAAATACCCCTCTGGCGTTTTAGTCGTACCTAGGGTGTCCACTGTCACGGCTACATCTCCAAAGCTACGATTTACTTGAGTGATTACATCCCCTTTAAGTTTATAGTAGGAATTATCACCCACCTGATTAATTTTTAACGCACCATATTCGTCTTTTCCCTTTAACTCAAAGTCATTGTTCCCATGCAACTGCTCAAACGGTATCCGGCGACGGTGAATGATTTCCATCTTAACCGTATTAGCGACCAACTCCCGCAAATTATCGGGTTCAACATTAATAACGTCCACCGTTAAATCCGGTTGAACGCGAACGATTCCTTGGTCAATATCTCCTTCGTGCGTAATCGAAACCTCTGCGGAATAACCCGGAAAATTTTCATCCCAGGTATAGCGCTGATCATAAGCGTTACGAAATGCTTCGCTGGCTGATACTGTAGCGATTTGAGTTGGATGAGTGTTTGACATAGACTGAGCATTTACACTTGCAGGTAGTCCAAAGACGCAGCTAATACTAGCTATAATTAAACTTAAACTCCAACAGATGATGCGATGCTGTAATTGCTGTGTCATGATTTTAATCGGCTATCGACATTGAGGATAAATCTCTATTTTACAAGGGGATGCTCATCAGCATGAGGTCAATGATTTTCTCCCCCATATCTCCTAATTGTCTGGTTCTTCTCCTAACTCCCGCAATCGTGCGGCTAAACGTTCAGCGCGTTGGCGTTCTGATTCAGCGCGTTGGTGTTCAGATTCAGCGCGTTGGTGTTCAGATTCAGCGCGTTGGCGTTCTGATTCTTCGGGTAATAAAACTAAATTCCCCTCTGGGTCATAAAATCGTAACCATGATGCTGTTTCTTTTTGGATGTTTCCTTGCCAAATTCCTAACCATAAGCCTAAAGTTTCGCACCATAACCATCCTGACTCATTCGGAACCAAAGGTTGATAACATAAATTTGCATCCAATCGCCATCCCTGTAAAGAGTCCGGGTTAAACGGGTCAAACACAAAATAATCGGGTGTTCTAAAGGTTCCTTCGTAAATATCCTTTTTTGCGCCAATATCCGCATTGGCTGTAGACGCCGACATCAGTTCAATAATTACATCCGGGTAACGCCCTTCTTCATCCCAGACTACCCAACCTTGGCGAGAACGGTTTCCATCCACATTCAATACCACAAAAAAATCAGGTCCTCGGAAGTCCCGATTTCGTGCCTGGGTGCGACTATAATAAATGAACATATTGCCACCCACAAAGTAATCCTCGCGCTGTGCCAAGGCTTGGTGGGTTAACTGAATCAACAGATTCATGGCAATGCGGTGACGGTTACTTTCCAAAGGTTCTCCATCATCAAAAATTAAATCAGTTGGTGGCATTTGGGGTTCCCAGTCCACCACGGGAGGTGTTGGGGAACTCTGCGCTTGAGTCGTCTCTGTTGACATAATCCAACTCCTCAATCTTTAATAGTCTGCCCTATTATTGTATAGCGTTTCTAATAAGAGGTACTTATGGGTGGACGCAAGCCTTGCGCCCCTACATTTTGATTGATATACCGTACACACTTAAGGCGTAGAAACTTCCTCGGTTCCAGGAAAGTCTTTGTAGAAACGATGAAAGCTGATAGCGTGAGACAGAGGAAAATTGGATCAGTCTCTAATACACATCTCCGAGCCCACGAGACCGTACTAGATCTCGTATGCCG
>CAZNNK010000056.1:0-13765 GCA_964574085.1 uncultured Coleofasciculus sp. | reverse complement strand
GTTCAATTTCAAAGCGAGGAATCTCAACAAGAATATGCTTGGCTTTTGGAAACGAAGACTCTAAAAAGACTTTGTAAGTAATACCTAAACTGCGAGCTGGATAGGAATTAGTATTAATAACTACTGCCTCTAAATTTTTAAACTTAAATGGCTGCACTGAAATCGGCTGACTAGAATTTAAAGCATGTCGAAAATATATCTTGTGTGGTTCAGATGTAGTATTGGATAGATGTTGAGTAATTACCTCTGGATCAACTACAGAAGCATCTGCCACAATTACCTTTGTATTAAATCCCTGCTGTGGCTCTGCCAACCGATATTTAGATACAATGTTACTAATACCATTTAAAAATTCGACTCCACCCTCATCTCCGGTTATCTCATCTATCATAATAAATAAATTTTTGATTCGACTGGAGATGCTTTTCATCTGATGGGAAAGGACTTTGTCGTCTCTTTCGTTGTAGGCATTTTTAAAAATTTTATCAAAGTGCTTTAAGGTATCACCTGTATCAGTTTTCTTTAAAGACTGGATAGAAACAGTGGCAACAATATTATTAGATAAATTGCGATCAATAATAGTATAAATTGCCTCGCAAATACTATTTAGAACCCCTTTAGTCTTCTGTCCCATATCTTTAATAACGTCCTCTGTAGATCGGTTAAGTCTGTTTAGACGTCTACCCCGCCGTTCGATAATCCTACTATCAAGAAAATTGACAGACTGCTCTTTAAAATTATCTTGACGCTCATTCCAAAGATACTGAACGGTATAGTTTCCATGGTTATCTTTAATTAAATCAGAATAACTATTAATCGCTAATAGTTTCGGATGGCATAATTTATCACTTGTGGAATCTTTAAATTTCTGAATAATATCAAGGTTAACTTGTTTCCTCGGACTAACATAGAAAAATAAAAATCCTTCATCAAGATGATCTTTGAGAAAGTTGGCTATCGCCGTAGTTTTGCCAATTCCAGGATTTCCAGTCAAGAAAATATAAGTAGCATCAGAAACCAGTGATCTTTTAATTAATTCTGCATGAGCTTGTCGCAAGTTACAACTTTCATTTAAATCCAATTGAACCATTAGTTCAGGAGGAACAAGATCAATGGAGTTATAAAATCCAGAGACTCGCTCTTGATGAGTTATGAGGGTTGTTTTATTAGCCGGAATTGCCAAAAGAGCATCTACAAATTTCCTACCCTGATCAAAACTTCTATAGGCGTTCCGCTGAATCTGTTTTAAAACTCGTCTACGTGCTTCGTCAATCTCTTGAGGACTAGAATCATACTTATAAATCTGATAGCAGGTTTTCAGGATATCCAAGTTTTCTGGACGAACGGACATAGCACTAATACCGCGATCGCTGTATCCTACTGTGTTAACTAACACCGATACCTGCTCTGGAAGAATGCCTGTTTCTTGAATAAATTGATAAAAACTATAGGCATAACTTGCTGCTTGAATTAACTTAGTGCTTTCTTTATCTCCATATTTAAAAGCTGTAAAATATGTCTTTAAATCTTCGGAAAAATCTAATCCCAACACCCCCGTGTCTATAGATAGATTCGAGAAAAAACTTTTTGATTTTAAATAACTAATATCTTTTTTAAGTAAACCGCGAAGTATTTCTATATAGTTGATATTTGGCAAATCTTTAGGAGTTTTAATTGAAAATATCGATAAATCTACTGATAGTATTCTAAACTTCTTTTTCCGATAACATAGTAACATGAGAGTATCTGCCTTTAAAAATTCTCCTTTTTTCAAGTACGCTCTAATATAATCTGTGGTATCTATAGTGGTAAATTGAGACATTACATCTCTAGACCACTGCTCGTCTCCCTTAGGATATGTACCTAAACTATTATCATCAGAAAAACAGCACTGATAATATACAACTTCTAAATGACGTAACCTGTGGGGTTCACTCCAACCTGTGGATTGAATGTATTCTCGGAAAAAATTTAAACCTGAAATAAAACCTTTTACGAGAAAAAAGGCACTCCAATTTTCGGTGATATTTCTTTCTAGAGGATCAATGACTTTATCTACAAGCCGCCTAAGTATTTTGGGAAATTTTAGCCGCTGCAAATCTTGACGATAGCGATTTCCAAATCGGTGCTGAATTTCATTCTGCTCAATATAAGCAAGAATGCCAATGTTGAATCCGACTTCAAATAGACGACCTAAATCTTCACCTATCTTAGATTTCATAATTATTCATTTCCTCCTGGCGTATTTAAAATTTTCTTAACTTCGGTTAAAAAAGCTAAGCAATTAAAATTTCCCTTTCCTTTCATGTGAGTAAACAAGGAAAGCTTACCTACGGACTCCTCACCAATTAAATTTTCATAAGGATCTAGCTTAAAACTAATTTGTTTCGCTTTCTCATATCGGGAGAAGTGAAATAGAGTTAGATAATTTAATATGTCATTTTTTAGACTTGATTGATAAATCAAGCCTGTGCGGATGTTCTCATCATCAAGGATGCCTTTATAGATATTTAAGAGAGTGGCGTAGGACATAACCCCATTGTAGTTGCGTTCCTCCTTTTTGCCTACAGTAATCCCGTTAAATAGATTAAAAAATACCACGGATTGCTTGCTAGGATCTTCGACTAAATTCGTGAGTTCGGTTGTATCTTGAATATACAAAGAGTTGACTCCTAATTGCGCTAATCTTACTACATAGTATTTATCAAAAAACATGGGATACAGTTTAATGTCATTATATTTTGACTTTAAAGCACTAATAATATCCTTTGACATAAAAAACAACTCATTTTCATCCTCTTTTTGGGTTAGATGTAACGTACTTGAATACGGAGCCTTGGCAATATATAGAAAATGTTTATACCCTAATTTATAGATTTTATTCACTTCATCGATTATAACAGTCGGATCTTTAAAAATTCTGGAGTGGTCATAGTTATCTGAAAAAGTTTTCAGGAGTTGTAATCTAATCGTATCTTCTTTTAAACTTATCCCTATTACTTCTCCTGTCAAGCTAGATATTTTTTGAGAACTACTAAATCTAGCATCGCTTTCTCGACTGGATACCACAATGATAGCTAGTTTATCTAACTGGGGAGCAGGTGATGAACCGATGAGCTGGAACTTTTTAGGTAATACTGAGTATAGAGAACTCAGAACATTTGGCACTTTATACTTTCCTTTAGACTGTAAGTCTCTGATATCAATTCCCTGAGCATTAGATCGATGTTCCTCATTTAATAAGTGAGATAATGTTTTAGATAAAGACACCATGAATGATTCTATTGGTTTTTCATCTTGCTTATTGCTCAGGTGCAGTCGCACTATAGGTATAAATAACCGACTCTGCTTCTCTAAAAGTACCTTAACAACAATATAGAGAAGTAAAGAGAAAGTAAATTGATACACAAACAATTTATTATGATCTAGATTATTGCTTTCTAGAGCGTATGGAAAAACTATTAGCTGGCGTTGGGTAAAATAGTCCTCATATACTTTCCGGCATTGCTTCTCTTTTGGTACTAACAGTATAGGCAAAGCTTTAATTCCAGTGATGTCATACTCCATATTAAAGTGTTGCCGTTCTTCAGTAGAAAAATAAGGAATATCACTGATAGTTATTTTTGCAGGAAGAGTGCAAAGAGAATTAGCTTCAGCCCTTGCTCCAGTAATAGATATATACTTAAGAACTTCTTTGGGGTTGCCTCTTAAAACAGTTTTGAATAATGTGTTGTTATTTAAAACAGTGACTATATCCTGTTCTAGAATGCTTCTTTTAACAGAAATATGTAGCGGATACTCTCTTGTTGGAAATTTTTTCTTGTGATTGAGTAGATTAATAAGCCGCTGCCTTAATAGATTTATTTTAGACTCAATTTTGTATTTTTTTAATCCTTTTTGAACACCGTGAAAAAGTTTTTTCTTGGATTCATCATCAGAACCTTTTAAGATCGGCAAAACTTTTGTTTCAAAAAATGATATAGGATCATACTCAAGATCTAAACTCGGTTGGTATGTTTCTTCTGACGGATCTTTACTGGCGAAAATAAAAGAATAAATAAATAATATTTTCAATACTTTTTGAGCAAAATACTCTCGCTTAAAATTATCCTCAAGCCCAGTTTTATGTTTCTCACTATTTGGATCAATAAAATTCAGATGATAATCAAATACGGTTCGACCTCCATGTGCCTGAACCGGATTGTTAAATTTGAGTTTAAGCCCAAATATAAACTGTAGTTCTCCTCGATTTTCATTTGTAGTTTCTCCCAAATACCCTTCGATTTTAGGGATGATGGGTAGCATATCAAAGGCTTCCCCACTAGAAAGAAAGTCTCTATAATTAACTGACGCACCAGCATAGTTTACTTGGTAGTGACCATCACCCTTTTCAATATCGCCAATGTACTCATCAATCAGCTTGAGACGCCTAATTAAGTCTTGAAGATAGATGGCAGCTTCAGCGTTGGCAGGGCTAGAATTAATATTAAGATTATCTAGAAGAAACTCTAAGTAATTAACTTGTGCCTGTCTCTTGAGTCTTCCTAGGGTTTCACTGTCTACAATCTGCTTCAGTTTGTAAAAATCTGACTGAATATTTTCTTCTTGTAGATCTTCTAAAATATATTCGAGATCCTCACGATCATTTTCACTAGCACTAGCGAAATTAGTGTTAATATAGTTTGCCAATCCGTCCTTTAACTGGATATTAAAATCATAAGTATTTTGTACAGTGATAGTAAGTTTATGAAGTTTCAGCAATTCCCGACTTCCAGAACTGTTGGGCTGGAAACTTAATCGCTGTTTTTGTAAATTTGGATACGAATCAAATGTATAGCTTAAATCTAATTTGGGCGTGTTACCTTTGAATGACTCCAAACTTGTAGCTAAATCAGCAATAAAATGCTCCGGAGATGAAATTGATTTTTGTTGACTAAATACTGATTCTAGCAACTGCTTTAAAAGATTTTTTATTTGCCGAACTTTATCGGGAAAGCGTTCTTTAAAACCTGGACTAAAATTGACTGTGGCAGTCCGAACACTATTGGCAGAAGCACCCAAAGGATTTTCTACCTGTAAAGAAGCCACCTTAGTCGCTATGAGGTCAATGTCAATCAGTAATCGTTTACAGTCACCTTTGATGCTAAACGGATTTTTAGTCTGCTGATTCTTTAGTACTTCTACTATCTTTTCGAGCAAATCACTGTAGTCTACAGTAACTAAGTCATCATCTCCTGGTCTTAAAATATTCATACACTACTCCTTTAATTTCAAAAATGTTCCTGATACCGTTTCATTGACACTCAATCTGCCCTTTACTTCTAGACTCTTCTCCGTTGCGTAAAGTATCAAGGGCATGATTTATAGGTTATCATAGATAGCATCTGCCTCGCTGTATCCGGACAAGAATTGCTGGGCTGTAAATTGTGACCAGGTAGTTATTTCAGTCTCAACATCAGTCCGCGCAGGCGGACTTGGTTTGTGTAGCTGCGAATTCCATTCGCCATCTGTTTTTTCTGGGTCTTTATTCCCCTCTCCTCGCAGGAGAGGGGCTAGGGGAGAGGTCACAACGAATCAGGCTCCTGTCCCGACGCCACAGGCGCTGTTGCATTCAACTGCAACTCTGGATGATCCCCAATCACCTGCTGTAAATTCCACTCATTCTTAAACAGCAAAACTGGACGCCCCCAGTTATCTTTCACCACCGCCGTATTAAACAACCGTCCCGCTTTCTCTAAAGCCTGCCACCCCCCAGCTACCCAACGGGCAACACTATAGGGCAACATATCCAATAACGTTTCGACGCCATATTCATTCTGTAAGCGGAACTGTACCACTTCAAATTGCAACTGTCCCACAGCAGCTAAAATTGGGTCGCGCTTGGACTCATCCACCGAGTACATAATCTGGATTGCCCCTTCTTCGCGCAACTCAGTTACCCCTTTGTGGAACTGCTTGAATTTAGAAGGATTGGGATTTTTCAAATAGGCAAATAATTCCGGAGAAAAGCAGGGAATCCCTTCATACTCCAAACGCTTGCCATTGTAAATCGTATCCCCGATCGCAAACACCCCCGGATTATTTAAGCCAATCACATCCCCTGGATATGCCACATCCAGAGATTCCCTCCCCTGGGCAAATAATTTCTGAGGTCTTGACAACCGTACCGTTTTCCCCGTCCGCGCATGACTCACAGTCATGTCCTTATCAAATCGACCCGTACAAACCCGGACAAATGCCACTCTATCCCGGTGCTTGGGGTCCATATTCGCTTGCAGCTTAAACACAAATCCGCTGAAGTCGGGATAGGTGGGTGGCATTTCCCCCTCAGTAGACTTGTAGGCTTCCGGTTGCATGGCGTACTCTAAAAAGGCATCCAAAAACAGCTTGACGCCAAAGTTGGTCATAGCACTACCAAAGAACACAGGCGTCATCTGACCCTGATGTACCAACTCTAAATCTAAATCCGGTCCAATCTCCTCAATCAGTTCTAACTCTTCTTTCAACTGATAATACAGGTCTTGATCCAGCAATTTTTCAATCCGGGAATCTCCCAAATCGATTACCGTATCTCCCGCTTCCTTACTTCCATGTGCCGTGCGTTCAAATAGGTGAATTTGCCGCAGACGGCGGTCAAACACGCCCTTAAAGCGATCGCCCATGCCAATGGGCCAATTCACGGCATACGTCTGTAACCCTAACTCCTGCTCAATTTCATCCAACAGTTCCAAGGGTTCCCGCGATGGACGATCCATCTTGTTCATAAATGTGAAAATCGGCAGCGATCGCATCCGACAGACTTCAAACAACTTGCGCGTCTGTGGTTCCAACCCCTTCGCCGCATCCACCAGCATTACCGCATTATCCGCCGCCGCCAATGTGCGATAGGTATCTTCACTAAAATCTTGGTGTCCTGGCGTGTCCAGCAAATTAATCTGGCGATTCCTGTACGCGAACTGCAACACCGTCGAGGTAATCGAAATTCCCCGTTGTTGTTCCATCGCCATCCAGTCCGACGTTGCCTTACGCTGCGCTCGTCGGGCTTTCACCGCCCCAGCTTCGTGAATCGCACCTCCATAGAGCAACAGCTTCTCGGTTAGCGTCGTCTTCCCCGCATCTGGGTGGGAAATAATCGCAAAATTCCGTCGGTGTTCAACCGCCGTTTGCAGTTCAGCCTTAAGTTCAGTGGACATTCAAAACGCCTAATTAAGGAACACTCAGCCTTCTATTATAGAAGTTGAGAGTCTGTGTCGGTTAGCTTGAGTTGGTAATATATATATCCTAAGTCATATATTGTCAAGCATTTTTATAACCATCCACCCTATAGAGTTATAACCCTAGAAGGTGTAGTTTCTTCTCATTTTGGGGAATACTGAAATCATTGCCGTTTGAGTCAATCCAATTTCTTCAGGTTTAAACGTTAACAGGGTGAGCGCTTTCTCGTTAGTTCCTGGCTAGGGGTTAACTCCTCTACTGTATGCTAAGTCATTGTTCACGGTTTCACAGATCACTGATTGAGTCCCCTCAAACCGTTTCAATGTTACCGGGTAAGAGTTGATTATTGATTAGAAGGAGATATTATGTCATCATTTATCGCTCATGTCTTGGCGACCGAATTTTTCATGCCTCATGGCAACTGCTTCCTGTGGAAGCCCAGTTTAGTCTGGCTACATGTCTTATCCGATGGCTTCATTGCCCTGGCTTATGCCTCAATTCCCCTAACCTTAATCTATTTTGTTTGCCAGCGACGGAATTTGCTGTTTTCCCGTGTTTTTATCATGTTTGCCGCTTTTATCGTTGCCTGCGGTATGACCCATGCGATGGGAATTTGGACGATATGGCATCCCGATTACTGGCTATCTGGATTAGTCAAAGCGATCACAGCATTAATTTCCGTCTATACTGCCCTAGAATTAATACCATTAATGCCCAAAGCCTTTGACGTTGCCAGTGCAGTGGAACTTGAAGCCGCCAATAAGCGTTTAGAAGCTGAAATTCAGGAACGTCAGCAAACCGAAGTGGCATTACGGCGATCGCAGGATGAAATTCAACAAAAAGCCACCCTCTTAGAAAAGGCGTTGCGCGACTTGCAACATGCCCAAGCCCAATTAGTTCATACGGAGAAAATGTCCAGTTTAGGACAACTCGTCGCCGGGTTAGCCCATGAAATTAATAATCCAGTTAACTTTATTTTCGGAAATCTAGTCCATGCCAAAAATTATGCACAAGATTTACTGAAGTTAATTTCCCTCTACGATCAGCACTATCCCCAACCCGCCCCGGAAATTCAAACGACAGCGGAACAGATGGATTTAGCGTTTCTGCGAGACGACTTACCTCACCTACTCGAATCGATGGAAGTAGGAACCAAGCGGATTCGCCAGATTGTGCTGTCGTTGCGTAACTTTGCCCGGATGGATCAAGCGGAAGTAAAGGCGGTAGATTTGCATGAAGGGTTAGAAGGTACGTTGCTGATTCTGCAAAATCAACTCAAGGCAAAACCTGGATATGGGGAAATTCAAATAGTTAAAGAGTATGGAGACTTACCCAAAGTCGAATGCTACGTGGGACAACTCAATCAAGTGTTTATGAACCTATTGAGTAATGCGATCGATGCGTTAGAGGAATCAAGAACCACGGATAATGGACAAAATCATCCCACAATTCGGATTCGTACCGAAGCGATCGCACCCAACCAAGTTGCAATCCGAATTATCGATAATGGTCCAGGAATGACTGAGAAAACTCAGCGTCAACTCTTTGACCCCTTCTTTACTACCAAACCTGTGGGGAAAGGAACCGGATTAGGACTATCCATTAGCTATCAAATCGTCGTCGATAAACATCAAGGTCAGCTGAACTGTCGATCCGCACCGGGACAAGGCGCAGAATTCGCGATCGAGATTCCGATTCAGCAGCACCAGCAGCAACGAGTACTTCAGCCAGAGGTGAGTTTGACGGTTTAAAGGGGGTGTGGGGTGTAGGGTATGCAAATGCAATTGACACTCCTCAGCCTAAAGGCGTGAGGATTCTTCTTTCATCGAGCGCTCTTACCACGAAATAGTTACCTATTTCATACCAGAGGAGCATCTCTCTAGAAGCGTTTTGCTCCATTACAGAAGCTAGTTCCGGTATGCCCTACCGTACTACTGAAAACAAGAATAATGTGTTTTCTGGTACTTGGTGCTTAAGCTTTTTACCTGCACAAGCATTCCTGTGCAGAACCCGCTAAACTTAGTTTTCAAGGTGCGATGCCTTTCGACTCTGGGTTTTTACAGAGGTTTAATACCCTTTCCTCTAAGCTGATTTTAGCATAAAGTCGTCCTAGAAGGTGTTCCTGAGCCTGTCGAAGGACGAGGCTTTAGACCCAATTTATCCGGTAAGATCCCCGACAACTCCTACGAAGTCGGGGATCTATGTACCTTATAAGAGGAATATCCCCCCTGCATAGGTCGGAATTCACGACCTGTATTGTTCAGCGAACCTGCTACAGTCAGAATGAAGAGTTAGTTTCCCTTGAGGGGAAGGAGGACTGTCGCATGACGTATGATGTTTATGATAGCGACAAACGCAAGCTTTTATCTGCCCTCTGTCATGGATCAATTTTTATTAGTGCGGCGTTGGTATCTATCGGTATTCCGATCGCCGTTTTGTTAGTGTCTGATGACCCAGTGGTTAAAGAAAACGCGACAGAATCGCTGAACTTTCACATCAACCTTTGGCTGTACGGCTTAATCTTTGGCATCTTGACCCTTGTGCTGATCGGTTGGCCTCTTTTAGGTCTTTTGGGTATCGTGAATTTCGTTATGCCAATTATCGCGATTTTGCAAGTATTGAATAATCCTGATCAATCGTTCCGCTATCCCTTTATCTTCCGTATTCTGTAATTTCCGCTTCATTTAGTCACACCCATTCGGACTCCATTTAAATTAAAAGGTGGAGTCCTTTAAGTTTTGAGTCTGAAGGGGTGAAAAGGTGAGCATGTTTGGATAAACTCTACCGTCCGCGATCTCGTTCGAGCCGTTCGATTGCATCCCGGTACAGTTCTAGTTCTGACTTATGCGGATACTTCCTACGTGCTGCCTTCATTATTCGTTTACAAGTTTCTTTATCATAAACCAGTTGTGCTAATTTTTTCTTGAGAGTATCCAGCTCACTAGGAGGTGCTAGTTCACCAGATTGGCGCAATTGCATCACATATTGTTGAGCCGATTCATATTCGGCATCTGTTAGGTAGCCTAATCGATGTCCTGGACGGTACTCACGTTGAGCCAAGTCCTCTTTGTATCCAGCCAGAAATTTCTCTCAAACTGACGTTCATTAGTTTGTTTTTTGGGCTGGAGATTGATCGGTATATTGAGTAGATTGTCGCGGTTATCATTGCCAGATAAGGGCATAATGTTTACCTGATTACACGAATTTCTATAAATTATATAGCAATCACGTCGAGGGCATGGTTTTGAGCCAACACGTTCGCTCAAGAGAACCTGATGCGTGAATTAACTTCCCTATCTCTGATACGTTCCACGCCTAGGAGTCTCTACAATTTCCCCCATCTCCCCCATCTCTATCAGAGCGATTCCCCGTGTCAGATCAAGACTGAATTGTCTCTGATCGCCTCTCCCTGCAAAATTCCCATAATTGTCCGCGTTACAAACTCTAAATTCTGCGGTATTGGATGCAACGGCAAATATTCCACCACATGATGTGCAGCTCGATCATAGAGACCAAATCGCCAAATTTCCCCACTTGAAACCGCACCGTACAAAATTGGTCTCTCACTGTCTACCCAGTGATCGAGGGCAATCAATTCAACAGCAAGCTGAGTAAAACCTTTGGTTAAATCCGATTGCTTGGCTTCAATGATTAGAAAATTGCTGGGACTGGAAATATAGTAATCGAGTGAACCTTTTAACCAATTGCTCACACTAACGGTATACTCAATATTGATTGAATAGTCTAAGCGATCGCAAATCTGATCGATCAACGGAAAAATCAATGCCTCCCGGCGTGCCTGTTCAGTCGTGGTATTCACCCGTTTCAGTCTGCGCTGCATACTCTGGGCGAATTCAGGTAGCCAATCTAATTGACATTGTGTGTAGGGAAGATCGTCGCGATCGGTACGCTCAAGGGTGCAGCCTAAATCTGCTAAAATATCTTCAGGTGAGTAAGGCAAATCAAAATACTTGCTAAAGGTGTAGGATTTGTTTGGATCTAAAACCCTAGGCATGGTGTCATTCTCCTCCCTGAAGCGCTATGTCCATTCTATATTACTTCGCTCCCTGAGAGTACATGATCGCCCTCTCCCTGAAAGGCGAATTCATCCTGACGCACAGTGCAATCGCCAATTTTGTGACCTAGGTTAATGTGCTAGCTGAGAAAAGGCGATCGCTACTATAAAATAACTTGAAGACCGATATTTTGGTATATACTATAAAAAAATGAACGAGAATAGTCTTAGCATGGGCGAAAGAAGAAGCCCAAAAAAGAGGGATTGGTTATCAAACAGTTATTAATGAGGTATTGCTAGAGCCAATTAGTCCGTAGAGACTGCCGAGGCTTGTCTCTACCTCTGTACCGCCTAACGGTTAAGTTGGTACACATAACGTTGTACGATGCTTTTGAGGAGCTTGAGAATCGTTTCTGCCTCTAGTTTTTCAGCATATTCGCGAGAGTATTCAGTTTTAAGAACGGGATGATCGCTGGTAATCTCGGAAATCTCTGCCCGGATAAACTTCCAAGTATCGCCAATCGTGTAACACCCAAACATTTCTTGGGGATCGTTACCATTGAGTTGCCAATTTAAATGGGCAGCCGTCAAGAGTTGACCGTAAAGCTGATAAACAGGGTTTTGGGCATCAAGACCTTTTTTGGCTTCTAAAACAACAAGATAAGGCGCTTCAATTCGACCGATCGCACTTTTGCCCAGTACACCATCCGCTACACCTTCTAACTCAAAGGTTTTGTATTGTGCTTTGAGCGTTACCTCTGCCCAAGCTTCGATATTATTGTGTTCAGCTAGGATCAGCAATGGAAAAATCGCCTTCCCCCAGACGGTTGCTTCATTCATCAGGGTTGTGTCATGGTTAAGTAAATAGGCACTTACCTCTGTGACTCGCTGCTGTTCATGCTCTGTGAGGACAATAGAATCAGTTTGGTTCCATTTATAGTTACCGATGAATCCTTCATGGAGGTGAATGAAGGATTTTAGATCGTCTAGAGAGATAGCGGCAAAGGTAAACTTAGGCATGGCATTGAAGCATGATTACCTTGATCATACCAAATTGCCTTTATTATTCCATGCAAGAGGAGGCGATTGAAATCGCTGCTACACAAACAAAGTCCGCCTGCGCGGACTGGGTTATAACGTCCTAATTCCCTATCCTCACCACAATACTTATTCAGCAACCCCTAATTACCCTAAACCCAACTCACGTTTGAGTAAATTAATCGATTTTGTCCCAATATAATTTTCACTGCAAACCAGCTTAGGTGGACGGATCAGATCATCTCTGGCGTCTAGAATTGCCCGTTTCACGGTGTCATAACTGGCTTGATCGCTAATAATTGTTCGCGCACTACGAACTAAGGCATTCAGTTTATATTTATCATTAACCTGAGCCGTTATCAGGAGTAAATCATCCCCACGCAAACTGTGGATAATCACATCTACAATCCGTAGAATACCGCCACTCAGACTGACACAGCCCAGACAACTGTCTTTGGGAAGACTTTTGACAATCTCGATTTCTTGTCCATAGTCGTGGATATCCACAGGAATCACCCGCACAGATTTCGGCGCGGCGATCGCTTCGGCTTTTTGGATAAAATAACGGCTGGTGACGACTGTACCGGAATTGGTGCGTTCTAGGGTTTGTTCTAATTCTTCTAAGGGAACTAACTGGACGGGAATTCCCAGGGCGGATTCCAATTCCTGCACCATTAACTCTCCAGCGCCCATGTCTCGTGATTCTACGGTAACCAAGACTCTAGCACTACAACGCAACCGCCAGTCAATTTCGGCTAAAAAGAGTTCGCGGGCTTCATTGAGGGAACACCCTTGAGAGAGTAATTCATCCAGACTCTGCTGAACAATACCCGATGCTTGTGGATATTGCTGGAGAATCGGAGATTGACGCTGAGTTCCCCCTTCATGACCCTGGGCTTTCACATAAATCCCTGATCCGGCAATGGATTCAACCAGTCCGGTTTCTTCTAGCTGGCGGTATACTTTACTAATTGTATTCCGATGCAACCCTGTCTCCATCGCTAACTGACGGGTACTGGGCAATTTATGTCCTGGCGGATATTGACGAGAGGCGATCGCAAACTGAATTTGGTCGAATAGCTGCTTTGAAGCAGGGATTTCGCTATCGGGCTGGATATGATGCTGAACCATTATAAAGTCTCCCAAGCACTTGCTCTTCAATAGACACCAGAGTATAACGTACCGTTGAAGATCGGATGGTGGGTGGCTGACCCTCTAGTCCTGACCTAGGCATTTCTCTAAGCATGTATCATAGCTAAACTTTAAAACAAGTGGGGTTTTCTTAATCTGATGTATCATTCGGCTGTCCCTACCAGAATAGCCTCTTAACTAAGCCATTGTGCATTTCCATTGCCTATCATGATAAAAAATAAAATAAGTAATCTGTTATCTTAATGGTATTCATCTCTTAAATAGTTCGCTTTAATCAAATGACGACGTGCAACAGTATTTTTTGCTTAAATAAGCAGATTTGTAAGTTTAACGCTGTTCAGATAT
>CAZNNK010000055.1:0-13806 GCA_964574085.1 uncultured Coleofasciculus sp. | reverse complement strand
CTCACCCCATCTCCCCCTCATCCGTTCGGCGGCTTGCTGTACAGCAACAACGATGCCATTATACGCGCCACAGCGACAGAGATTCCCACTCAGTCGTTCTTTAATTTCCGCCTCAGAGAGTTCTGTCAGTTGAGGTGGATGGGTGAGATTTGGTGTGACAGCACTCACACAGCCTTGTTTCACTTCCTCCAGGAGGGCGACAGCAGCGCAAATCTGTCCGGGTGTACAATAGCCGCACTGGAAACCATCCTGTTCAATAAAGGCGGCTTGCACGGGATGGAGGGTATCGCCTGCACTGAGTCCTTCGATAGTAACAATCTCCTTGCCTTCCTGCATGACGGCTAAACAGAGACAGGAGTAAACCCGCTGTCCGTCGATGAGGACGGTACAAGCGCCACATTGACCATGGTCACAGCCTTTTTTGCTGCCTGTGAGGTTGAGGCGATCGCGCAGCGCATCCAATAATGTAACTCGTGGTTCAATGGTTAGCGATCGCGTCTGTCCGTTAATTGTCAGGCTAACGGTTATTTCGTCTGAGGTCGGGGATGGCATCGCTAAACGAAAACGTCGTCTTTTCTGTTATATAGCAAAAGGCAGAGGGCTCCAGGGCAGAAGGCTCCAAGGGAAAAGATTGACTGGTCAAGGTTTGGCGCATTTTGCTGTGTCCTAATCGCCTTGGCGACTGTTATACCTTGAAGTTCCTTTCCCTCACCCCAAAACTCCCTACAGCAGACCCTAATTAGTCAGTCAGCGCTTCAGCTTCAAGGGGCCAGATAGTTGTCTGGATTATTCGCTTGCAGTCCAGCAATTACAGCGGTTAAGATAACCGTCATTGGACCGGTTGGTTCAGAGATCAGGCTCGGTGTACCCCCAAATAAGGCGGCAAAAAATCCGACTAATATTGCCCCCCATAAACCCGCCGCCGCACCAGCGCCCGAAGCGATTCCGAAGGCTAATGCCATGGGTAAGGCAACAACAACAGTTTACAAACTTTGAGAAATCCGCCGTGCGATCGCCAATAGCACATCCCCAATATCCACATCCGCCATTTCCAAGTCTTCACTGGACTCAAAATAGACGACATGAAACCCATCTTCTTCTAATTCAGCCTTCAGTCGCAATAACTCTGTGGATTTGCCACAGCCAATATGTCCGGTAAATAAGGCGCAGGTAGGTTCATCGGGGGAGAAAAAGGTAATATTATCCTTAAGTTCCTCAATAATCTTCCCCCCGCGTACCGGGGAAAAGTCAATATAAAATTTCTGGTCTTCCGGATTGTCGGCAGCCAGCGTCCGGCTAGGGTTCGTTGCTTTAAAAAATGTCTGTAACTCTACCTTCATTTTCCCAGTTCCTTCGCGTTTAACGCATTATCCGATACCATAGCTTAGTTATGGGTCATTGGTCTTATGTCCTTTGTCATTAGTCATTCGTCCTTCGTCATACTCGCTTCGCTTGAGAAGCAAGCTACGTTCTTTGCTTGCTCCCTTCTGTCTTGGGGTCTTCTGCCTTTCTGGTTTGGCAAGATTTTCACTATGTTAAAAACCATGCAAAAAACAAAACCATTTTCTCTCTTTTTTATCTTCCTGTTTACCCTGTTTTTGACGCTTCAGCTTGCTTTTCCTTGGGTTAGCGCTCAAGAACCGCCCACACCTAAGCCGCAACCTTGGCAGATTGACGGGATAGTCGCGGCTCTTGATGATGGGCATGACAAGGTAAAAGAGTATGCTTTGCGGCAATTAGCTGGATACGAGTCTTTGGAATTGCAAGTAGTGGTGGATAAACCGGAGGATATTGCCCAGAAAGCTGCCAATATCCTTCAGGATGAAGCTGTTGATGATGGGGGGCGTGGCTTGGCGGCTAATGCATTAGGCAATTTGAGGGAAGCTGGTGCCAAATACATTCCTGAGATTCTCAATTTCCTCCAGGATGAAACTGTTGACTTATGGACTCGTGGCGGTGAGGCAACTATAGCATTAGAGAATCTGGGGAAAGCCAACGCCCCATACATCCCTGAGATTCTCAACTTTCTCCAGGATGAAACCGTTGATGTATTCGTTCGTACCGAAGCGGCTCGTGCATTAGGAAATTTGGGGGAAGCTGGCATCCCATACGCCCCTAAGTTTCTCAACATTCTCCAAGACGAAACCGTTGATGCATTCGTTCGTGAATCGGCGGCGATAGCTTTAGTCAATCTGGGGGAAGCTAGCGCACCATATATCCCTAAGATTCTCAACTTCATCCAAGACGAAACCCTTGACTTCTGGGTTTTTCGTAGGGCGTTTAATGCATTAGGGAATTTGGGGGAAGCTGGTATCCAATATGCCCCTAAATTTCTCAACATCCTCCAAGACGAAACTGTTCACCCAAACATTCGTGGCTGGGCGGCGATAGGTTTAGTCAATCTGGGGGAAGCTAGCACACCATATATCCCGGAGATTCTCAACTTCATCCAAGATGAAACCGTTGATGAATTCGTTCGTGCTGAAGCGGCTAATGCATTAGAAAATTTGGGGGAAGCTGGTGTCCAATATGCCCCTGAGATTGCCAGTATTCTCCAAGACGAAAGTGTTGAGTATGCCATTCGTGAATCGGCGGCTAGAACATTAGGCAATTTGGGGAAAGCTGGCGTCCAATATACCTCTGAGATTGCCAACATTTTCCAGGATGAAACGGTTTACCCATCGCTGCGTAGCTCGGCAGCTATAGCCTTAGTCAATCTGGGGGAAGCTGGCGCACCATATATTCCTGAGATTTTAAACTTCATCCAAGATGAAACCGTTGACTCAGGCTTTCGTAGCTCCGTGGTTGATGCATTAGGCAATTTTTGGAGAGCTGATGCGTTATATACCCCTGAAATTGCTAACATTCTCCAGGATAAAACTGTGAACTTGTCGATTCGTATCGCGGCATTTAGCGGCTTAGTAAATTTTGGAGAATATGGTGCTAAATATATCCCGGATATGCTTCAGTTTCTCCAGGAGGGAACTCTTGATCCACTTTTGGGTAGCCAAGTAGCTACGGAATTAGCAAATTTTGGAGAGGCTGGCATACCCTATATCCCTGAGATTCTCAACTTTCTCCAGGATGAAACCGTTGACTTATTGGTTCGTGAATCAACGGCTAATGCATTAGGACTATTTTGGCAATTTGGCAGCCCCTATATTCCTGATATCCTCAAAATAATCGAAACTGAAACTCTAGACTTAACAGTTCGTTACTCAGTAGCCAGATCATTATTCAATCTCCGCCAACTGGAGTTAAATGAGGTTCTGAGCATCCTCAATAATGTTTATGAGCCAAGTCAATCAGACTTTGAATCCTGGCGATTTTTAACCTATTTACTAAGTGGGGGTACGGATCAAGTCAAAATGCTACTGAAATGGGTAGGCAATCCTCTATCAATTCCTACTGCACTCAACGATGAAGACGGACAAAAAACACTG
This sequence comes from uncultured Coleofasciculus sp., assembly GCA_964574085.1. Taxonomy (GTDB): domain Bacteria; phylum Cyanobacteriota; class Cyanobacteriia; order Cyanobacteriales; family Coleofasciculaceae; genus Coleofasciculus. The sequence goes on along the minus strand of CAZNNK010000055.1, from coordinate 10,363 downwards.
GAACTATTTATCCAAGTCTGGGACAATACTCAGGAGTTACCCCGACTGCACAATGATTTAGCCGAAAAGATAGCCGTAGTGACTCGTCTTGTCTCTTGGAAACCCCAGGATATTGATGTACTTCAACGCCATTACAATAACCTCAAAGCTGGAAACTTCCCCCAAGCTGATACAGTTGAGTCAGTCATCCAAAATTTACGATCAATGAAAAATTGAGGGGATGTAGAGACGTTCCGGTGGAACGTCTATCTGGGTGCAACCGCAAAGATAATGGTGAAACCCGCGCCTACACAATCCCAACCGAGATGAGAACCAAAAATCCTGCAACAACCGATAAAAAGTATAAAAATGGAGCATGATTTAAGATTAGCCAAGACTAAGTATTTTGATTTAGGGGAATTGACCAAGACTTCAAAATTTCCAGCTTGACAATACTGATATTTTTATATATAATTAACTATCAATTTGGTGTATGTTTTTGTATGGAATATCTGAAGCACAACGAAATATACCTGGGTAAATCTGAGTGCAAAATGCTGGAAATTGAGCCAAACAGTGTGGCTCTGAGTTTTTGGTCACCTCCATACTTCGTAGGAAAAGATTACGAGAAGGAAGAGACGTTTGAGTCTTGGCAATCCTTACTAAGCCAAGTCATTCACAATCATTATCAAATTCTAAAACCTGGTGGATTTTTAGTTATAAATATTGCTGACATTCTATGCTTCAAAGATGAAGATATGCCAAGAATACAAGCCCTAAATATTTCCAATCAAAAATGTAAAGTTACGAGAGAGATGGTTTTGGATGCTCGTCAAAAGCATCCTGATTATAATCGCTATGAACTAGCTGACTTGCTGGGTTGTAGTGAGCAAACAATTGATAGGCGGTTGAATGGAAATAATATTCGGGGTGGAAAATACCAAGTGCAAACTAGAGTAAAACTCGTTGGCAATTATATTGAAAAATATGCGTATGAAGTAGGCATTTATTTGTATGATAAACGGGTTTGGGTTAAAGATCCTTCTTGGGTCAATAGTCAGTGGACGAGCAACACGCTTAAGGCGGTCAATGAATATGAAGACCTCTACATTTTCTGGAAGCCCGGAGAGTATGTCATTGATAGAAGAAAGCTCTCGAAAGACGAGTGGAAAAGCTGGGGTTCAAGAGGAGTTTGGTATATCAATAGTGTTAGAGTTAATGATGACCATGAAGCCAAATTTCCAGAGGAACTAGCAAGTCGGGTGATACGATTATTCAGCGAAGAAAACGACATCATTTTAGATCCTTTTATGGGGAGTGGAACAACAGCCGTAGCTGCCATTAAACATAACCGTAACTATATTGGTATTGAAAAAGAAGCTAAATATGTAAAATTAGCCAAGAAGCGTATTAGAGAACTATCTTCTTTTCAGTTAGAGCTAAATCTTGTTTAATTTAACAATCAATTTCTCTAAATCTCCAAGAGTCTATTCTGCTGAGAATTTCAAAGCTTACTCGACAACGTCTTTTGCGGGGATCTTTCTTCGTTTCATCTTTACCCGGAAAAAATAAGTTAGGAAAATTCATCAAATAATGCGGTTGTTCGTGTAGCAAAAGACCATTGGGAACAGATGCAAAACTTATTCGACTCAAGGGTTGTCCTCCATCATCATTTCCTTCCAGAGATAGCATCCTGTAAACAGGCTTGAGGATAATAATTACAACGGGAACAATTAAACCATCACTCAAAATATAAATTGGCGGAAGACTACAGTGAAACGGATGGTTAGCGCGTTTACCAGTAGCCGTAATGACATCATTGCTAACACCATCAGAAAACACCTCCCATCGCCCACTTCCAGAAATTTGATTATGTGACATGACAGCATGATCTTGATCATCTCTAGGTCCCACTGACTTAATCTCAAGAAATAACCAGCACGAATTGGTCACGTCATTTGTGATTTGAGAAATTCTATCGTTTGATATTATTAACCTTACATCAGATCCAGTGGGCAATCCTACATCAGAAATTTCAAAATTACATTCCAAAAGTCGAGGCAATTTGTCTCCAATGGTATGTTCTGCAACCTCAATCCAGGGATATTGATCACCTATAGGTTGTCGTCCTCTTTCTTCAGGTGGATAATTCTGCCAAAAGGGATAAAGATAGCTAGCTTCATTGTAGTTGGCAATTATTTCAGCAAGATTTTGATGAACAGAGTTAAAGACTTCCTCAAGAACATATTTCTCAAGGTCAATTAACTGATGATAGTTTTGTATGAAGTAATTTCTTGCTGTCCTATAACTATTGTATTGAAATTGCCTAAACTGGTTAAACATCAGAGTTTTATTTCAATAAATCAAGGGGTGAAACCCCTAAACTGACAGCTAGCTTTTCTAAAGTTTGTAGAGTAATGTTGCGTTCGCTACGCTCAATAGCACCGACATAGGTTCTATGCAAACCACACTTTTCAGCTAATTCTTCTTGAGAGATACCAATCTCTTGTCTTAACCTTCTCAAATTAGATGCAACAACTTGGTTAAGTCCCAAGAATCGTTTAACCATACATAATGGACAAGTTATTTAGCTGATCACTTACATCCCAGAAGCTTATCCAGATGCTACTTTTAAGTCTACAGACTATATATAGCATTGAAGTGTGGAAAGTCTCGCAATCAGCGACAGTCAGGGCGGGTTTAGTCATATCTTGGGTGCAACCGCAAAGATAATGGTGAAACCCGCCCCGACACAATCCCAACCGGGATGAAACCCAAAAATCCTGCAACAATCGATAACAAGTGTAAAAATGGATCACGATCGCACTGATCAACCTCGTTATTTCTAGGATGGGTGAGTCTAACGTCCAAAATCCTACCAATCCATTCCTAGCCTTGAGTGAAACACCATGCCCAAATCTCCCAAATCCCTCAGCGGTAACCAAATCCGACAAACATTCCTGGACTTCTACGACAAACGGCAACACCAAGTTTTGCCGTCGGCTTCCTTAGTCCCCGAAGATCCCACCGTGTTACTCACCATCGCTGGGATGTTACCCTTTAAACCGATATTCCTGGGACAGCGCCAGTCGGACTTTGCCCGCGCCACCACGTCGCAAAAATGTCTCCGCACCAATGATATTGAGAATGTGGGACGCACGGCGCGACACCATACCTTCTTTGAAATGCTGGGCAATTTTAGCTTTGGCGATTATTTTAAAGAACAAGCGATCGCCTGGGCATGGGAGTTATCCACAGAAGTCTTTGAATTGCCCCCAGAACGCCTGATCGTGAGTGTGTTTCGAGAGGATGATGAAGCTTTTGCCATCTGGCGGGATAAAATTGGTATCCCGGCTCATCGTATCCAGCGGATGGGGGAAGAGGATAACTTCTGGGCATCAGGTCCTACGGGTCCTTGTGGTCCTTGTTCAGAAATCTATTACGACTTCCACCCAGAAAAAGGGGACAAGGACATCGATTTAGAAGACGACACCCGGTTTATCGAATACTATAACCTGGTGTTCATGCAATACAACCGGGATGCAGACGGGAATCTTACCCCCCTGCAAAATAAAAATATTGACACCGGGTTGGGATTAGAGAGGATGGCGCAAATCCTCCAGCAGGTTCCCAATAACTACGAAACGGATCTGATTTTCCCGATGATCAAGACAGCGGCTGAGATTGCTGGCGTTGATTATGCCAAGAGTGACGAGAAGACAAAAGTTTCCCTGAAAGTGATTGGGGATCACATTCGCGCTGTAGTTCATCTGATTGCTGATGGAATTACCGCCTCCAACATTGGACGCGGCTATATCCTGCGCCGTTTAATCCGGCGAGTGGTGCGTCATGGGCGATTAATTGGCATTCAAGGGGAGTTTACCACCCAAGTCGCCGACACCGCGATCGCACTGGCTGAAGATGCCTATCCGAATGTGCGGGAACGGAACGATGCGATTCAAGCCGAATTGCAACGAGAAGAATCTCAGTTCCGCAAAACCCTCGCACGCGGCGAGAAGTTATTGGCAGATATTCTGGCGAAAAAGCCTGAGCAAATTTCCGGGAGGGATGCGTTTACCCTCTATGATACTCATGGCTTCCCCTTAGAATTAACCCAAGAAATTGCTGAAGAACATGGGTTAACGGTGGATATTGCTGGCTATGAAGCGGCGATGAAAGAACAGCAAGAAACGTCTCAAGCCGCCCACGAAACTGTTGACTTATTAGCGCCAGACAGTCTAGATGAAATAACATCTGGAGTGGCGGCGACCGAATTTTTAGGATATACCGTACCTGCCACGACTGCCCAAGTGATGGCGCTAATTGCAGAGGGCGAGTCGGTTGAATCAGCCCAGACGGGGACTGAGGTGCAAGTTGTTCTCGACCAAACCCCATTCTATGCCGAATCGGGGGGACAAATTGGCGATCGCGGTTATTTATCCGGGGATAATTTAGTAGTACGGATCGAAGATGTGAAAAAAGAATCTGACTTCTTTGTTCATTTTGGTCGCGTGGAACGGGGAACCCTAAACCTAGGGGATACCGTTACCGCCCAAATTGACCGCGCCTGTCGCCGTCGCGCCCAAGCTAATCATACTGCTACCCATTTATTACAAGCGGCGCTGAAAAAGATTGTTGATCCGTCGATTTCCCAAGCGGGTTCTTTGGTGGCATTTGATCGGCTGCGGTTTGATTTCAATTGTCCCCGTTCCCTGAGTTCAGAGGAATTAACCCAAATTGAGGAGCAAATTAATACCTGGATAGCCGAAGCCCACGGCGCAGATGTGGCAATAATGTCCCTCACAGACGCCAAAGCAAAAGGTGCGATCGCGATGTTTGGCGAAAAGTATGCCGATGAGGTACGAGTGATTGATTTCCCCGGTGTTTCAATGGAACTCTGTGGGGGGACTCATGTGAATAACACAGCAGAAATTGGTGTGTTTAAAATTGTCTCCGAAACGGGCGTAGCGTCCGGGATTCGGCGTATCGAAGCCGTAGCGGGTCCGGCGGTATTGGATTATTTGAATCTACGGGATAAAGTGGTCAAAGAATTAGGCGATCGCTTTAAGGCAAAACCGGAAGAAATCCCAGACCGCATTACCAATCTCCAGAACGAACTCAAAGCGTCTCAGAAAGAATTAGATGCCGTGAAACAAGAATTGGCATTAGCCAAATCGGATCAGTTATTGAGTCAAGCTGAATCCGTGGGTGAGTTCAAGGTTTTAGTGGCAAATCTGGGAGACAGTGAACCCGACGCCCTGAAAACTGCAGCGGAACGACTTCAGCAAAAACTGGGCGAAAGTGCGGTTGTTTTAGGTTCTGTACCTACAGAAGGTAAAGTCAGTTTAGTCGCGGCGTTTAGTGCCAAAGTTCACAAAGACAAACAACTACAAGCCGGTAAATTTATCGGTGGAATTGCCAAACTTTGCGGCGGTGGCGGTGGGGGACGTCCCAACTTAGCCCAAGCTGGGGGACGAGATTCCAGTAAGTTACCGGAAGCCTTGGATGCGGCAAAACGTCAGCTAATTGAACAGTTGCAGTAATGATATAGGGTGGGCAATGCCCACCTTTTTTAAGACTAAACTTTACCCAACCGAAAAACATAAAATATTACTTCCTAACTCTATTAGTTTTAATCCAAGTCATAGCTATTTTAGGTTGGGTAGAAATAGTCTTGTTGTCTTCTAATTTAAAATAAGCCCCGACACCCGCCAACAGTATCCATTTTCCTTCTACCATCTGCCTTCTCCCTACCAAAGACGGTTACGACTGGTGTTCACTCGCTCTCCCTGAATGCGATTGACTTCATCCAAAAATATCTCGGTTTCCTCAACCAAACGATTTAACTCCAGACAATCTGCACAAGCTGGGTTAGGATTTCCTGGTTCTCTAGCAAATCGACGCGGACTCTCTGGCTGAACCGCATTACAGCAACCCTCAGCCGCTTCTTCTAAGGCTTGATCCAGACGACGAGCATTCTCTAATATAGCTGGATCTAATTCACCATCCTGATCGAAAATCGGTGCGGTATTATTCCAGATATTCGTTCCCGTAATATCTGACTGGTTGGGGGGTTGAGCATTGGCAGATGTTGCGATCAACCCACTACCCATTAGTAAAGTTGTTATTGTCCAAACTATCGGTTGTTTGACTTTCATCAAAGTTACTCCATCTTTCAAGTTATACAAAACTCAACACTGAGTCAGGGCGGGTTTTGCACAAACGTTATCATCAACAGCGACACTAAAGTTCCTAAACCCGCCCCTACCTACTCAAAACTTAAACGCGAAACCTGCACCCAAAACAAATCGCGCACCATCTCCAGCACCCGCAATATCTCGCAATGCTGGGGTAATCACTAATGGGATATTTTTAAAGGGAGCAATAGACACACCGACGCCCAAGTCTTGTCCCGTCCATTCAGCAATTAAACTCACAGGTTCAGCCACTCGCACCGCAACGTTACCAAACACATTAATCGTGCCATTATCATCGTCTACCGCTTCCTCGGTACGAAACTGTCCATTGCCAATTCCAGCCGTTATCGCCACGCGACTAAAGGGCTGATTAATATCCTCTCGTGTGCGAATAATCTTACTCACCACGCCATAAACGGAATTCTCAAAGTCATTATCATCACCCAGGTTAATCAAGCCATTCCAACCCGCCGCAACTGCCCAACCTTGAGGTAAGCGACGATGCACTTTAGCGTTAAAACCGCCACTGCCAAAATCCCGATTAGACCCGAAACTGGCAAGTGTGTATGAAAGTTCTACCCCCACAGACTTCTCAGCATCGCCCAAACCAATACCAATGCCTAATGCTCCATCATCAACATCACTATAGCGGGTGCGTTCCTGATAAGTGGCGCTGACAAACCCCGTATTGCGATCAGCGCCATAAGCTGTGGGAATAACGATACTCAGGGCTGGGGATGCACGGAATTGGTTTTGGATATCTATATCTTCTAGCGATCGCAACTCCTCCTGCAAGCGGTTGACATCCCGACAGGGTGCGGGTTGTGTCTGTTGATTTGGTGCTTGTGCCAACATTGTTGGTTGACTCGCACTACAGGGCTTTTTTGGATTAGTGGCGACAAGTTGTCTGTTTTCCTCCTCTTCCGTTTTTCCCTTGTTTTTTCTGTCTATGGCAAAGGTCTTGACATGAGGTTCATCTCGTGTATCTCTGTCCACTCTAGATTGGTGATTGTCCCCTGTCTGTCTAGCACTCATCACTCTTGGCACAACTGGGTGGGGACGTTCCGATGCTGGCGATGCCATCTCCAACTCAGAAGCATCTAGGGTTGGCAAGGTTAACTGGGATTCCCCAGAAAACTCAAGCCTGTCTGGATCGTCCTCGATTGGCGATTGGTGATCAGCGATCGCTAACTGGTGACGAGGAAATTCTCCCCGTCTTTCCATTTCCCTATTTCTGCCCTCTGCCTTCGATTCTGGTGTAAATTCCTGGACAATAATAGGTTCTGGTGAGGCAACAGTTTTAGCGTTAGTTGTTGATGTTGCTGATGTTCCTACCTGGGTTTGAGTGGGTTGAATCGCGGTTGGGATAACAATATCAGGCTGATAGATTGTCTTCACTGAGGACTTTGCCCAAGCCGGATGGGAAAAACCTGGGGCAGCCATTGCCGCGACGCCATAGAGGGCAAGGCTGAAAACATTCTGTAGAGATGGGTGCAGGCGACTATTGCATTGTCTATCTAACGTTTGCGGAACAGGTTGATGTTCCCTTGTGTAACATTTATTAGCAGGATGTAAATTTTGATAACGACCATTCGCGTTCAGTTTGGCTGTCACAGTCTTAAATCCTTCCAAGGGTGTTGTCTTGTTCTACAGAAATTGTCTTCTGGATCAGGACAAAACTAGCCACCCCGGAAAGGTCGCCTAAACTGGGTTATTTTCTTTTAGCCAGAGACTACTCTGCCTTCTTGTCAATTATGCCAATTGAATCAAATACTTATGACTTCAACCTGATGCCTCAGAGTAATTATACAGAATTATACAGAATTATGAGAATTTTAAAATGACCAATGACCAATGACCAATGACGATCCCCGCCTTTAACCTTAATTTTTCCCACCTACTTAAATAAATATGCCTCGACCTACTGTATACATCGCGATCACCAACCATGGCTTTGGTCATGCGGTTCGTGCGGCTTGTGTCGCCGCCGCCATCCAAAATCTCTGTCCAGACATCCTACTAATTTTAGTAACCACAGCCCCACGTTGGTTGTTGGACTCTTATATTCCCGGAGATTTTATTCATCGCCCCCGCGCCTTTGATATTGGCGTGATTCAGTCGGATAGCTTGACCATGGATAAGGTGGCGACATTGGCAAAACTCAAACAAATCCGTGCCTCTGAAAATTCAATAATTGCTGGTGAAGTTAATTTTATCCAAACCAATCGTGTCGGACTTGTACTAGCGGATATTCCCCCCTTAGCTGCCAAAATCGCTAAAACGGCAGGGATTCCCGGTTGGATGATGAGTAACTTTGGCTGGGACTTTATTTACCGGACATGGGGTGGAGAATTTGTCGAGATTGCCGATTGGATTGGTGAGTGTTATCGCTTATGCGATCGCTTGTTTCGTCTCCCCTTACACGAACCAATGACAGCGTTCCCCACTATTACGGATGTGGGACTCACCGGTGGGATACCCGCATATCCAGCCAGCCAGTTGCGAGAAAGGCTGGGTTTAACCTCACCTCCAGAGAAAACCGTACTACTCTCCTTTGGTGGACTGGGTTTACAGCAAATTCCCTACAATACGCTGTCCCAGTTTCCCGACTGGCAATTTATCACCTTTGACGCCAATGCCCCCGATTTATCCAATTTAGTGAGAATTTTGGGTCGCGACTATCGCCCTGTGGATATGATGCCCTTGTGTGGACGAGTGGTATCTAAACCAGGATACAGTACCTTCGCCGAAGCACTACGTCTAGACATTCCCATCGTCTCCCTCACCCGCGAAGATTTTGCCGAATCGCCCTTCCTACTGGAAGGTATTCAAAATTATGCGTACCATCAAATTGTGACCCCCAAAGAATTTTTCTTAGGTCACTGGGAATTTTTACACCAATCTCTCAATCCTCCCAGACAATCCCAGCCTATCGCTAAAGATGGGGCTGACGCGATCGCACAAGCTGTTGTCCATTATTTGCAAACTCACTCATCCCGTTCTCTAACCTGACATGATAGCTACTGTGAATTCCCTGCTAGACAAAACCGCACCTACCTCGAAAACCTCAGATGCATCAGAAACGCCCAAGACAAGCAATAGTCCAGAAGCCACTGAAACCCTAGACAAGCCGAAAACGCCAGAGACTACAGAGAAGACGAAGACGGCTAAAACGCCCAAGACAACCGAAACCGCAAAAAACCAGAAAGGTTCAGAACCCGCTGAAACCGTCAAACCTCCCCAACCCCCTAAAACCCCAGAGGTGACGAAGACTAAAACAGCCAAGACGACGAAAACCACCAAGACGACCAAACCCTCAGACCAGAAAAAAGAAAAAGAGAGTTCCACATCGTCTACCCTGGAATTAGCCGCTCATGATGTCCGCTTGGTCATTGATCAGCAACGGGAGCAAAGCCAAACCTTAACCACGAAGTTAAATATCTTATTTGTTACCAACGGCGCTTTGTTCACTAGCTTAACCATATCACGGTTGTTATTCTTTCCCAACGGGTTTAGCCTTGCCGAACTTTTCGGATTTCTGGTAAATTTCACTCTGCTGATCAACGCCTTCTTACCGCGCCAGTTAGCGGTTAGCCCCAATCTGGGCGATAAAAAATTTCTGGAACGCTATCTCGTCCTGTCGCCAGATGAATATCAACTACGAATGATTGTTAACCTAGTAGAGACCTATAATGCAAACAAGCAGCGATTGGAGGATGTCTCTTCATCCTTACAATATTCTGCCTATGTGACCTGGGGGTTAGCCTTGGTTATTACCTTGCATGTTGTAGGGATTTACTTCGTGCCGTTGATTGACCTGAGTAGTTTTGGCTAGGTCTTGCGATTATGACTTCTCAACACGTTCACAAAAACTCTTCTGGGAAACGGTTAAATTTACCAGAACCCGACGCAGACAACATTACGGTGTTGACGCGCAACCTGCCCAATAAGCCAATCCTACCGTGGCATCGTTATGATTCTCCTTGGCGGGACCCTCAGGTGAAACAGGCGGATGAGTCTGAGGTATTAGATGATGAGGTAGTGGATACCGATGAGGTAGACAGTTCTGAACAGGTTATGGCTGACACTCCAGAGGAATTGGAGGATGCCATTGAGAATGACACAGATGAGGCAGATGAGGCAGATGAGGCAGATGAGGCAGATGAGGCAGATGAGGCAGATGAGGC
>CAZNNK010000054.1:7161-13907 GCA_964574085.1 uncultured Coleofasciculus sp. | reverse complement strand
GCTTTGTAGTAGGTGATGGCAACGCGCACGAACTTGGTGAAATCAGAAATGCGGTAAGGTAAATTCCTCACCCGTAAATGGGTTTCATGGTTAGCCGAAAAACTTTCCCGAAAGCAGCGATAAGCAGCCCCCTGAATCAATCGAAACAAACCAATTTGCATTTGTAGGCGAGAAGTACCCCGCTTTCTGGTACAGTCATCCTTAACTTGTTGGGTGAGGATTTCCTCAAGCTTGGTCACCTCCGCTGCTAAATCTTGGGTGCTGAGGGTGGTATCGGCTTCAGGCGTGGGGGTTGAGGAGGGTACGTGTAAGGTTGCGGCAACGGAGGACTCTTGATCACCGTCTGAGGCTTGATTATCTTCGGGAAGAATCGGGCAAAATTCTTCAAAATCAATGAAACCTTCACCGTCGAAACCTTCATCGTTGCGATCGCCTTCAGTCAGTTCAACACAGGAATCATGATCGCCCGTCGAGGATTTGTCGTCTTCAGGAACAAGCTGGCAAAACTCTTCAAAGTCGATGAAAGCGTCGCCATCGCGATCAACTTCTTTGATCATCTCTTGCAGTTCTGCGTCCGTCAGCCCGAACCGACTCATGACGTTTTTCAGTTCGTTGGCGCAAATATGCCCCGAACCGTCCTCATCGAAAACGCTAAAGGCAAGTCTCAGCCGACTTTCGCGATCGCCTTGTTGAGACACCATCAGGGCTTTGAATTCTTCAAAGTCGATCGCACCGGAACCGTCTACGTCTACATCTTGCATCATGTCATGCAATTGAGCGTCTGTGGGATTTTGACCGAGCGATCGCATGACGGCACTTAACTCCTCCGCGGAAATTTCACCACTACCATCTTCATCGAAAACTCTGAAGGCTTGCCACAGTTTTTCGACTTCAGCGTCGTTCATTGTCTTTGCGTTTTGTTTACTCATTTCTGCCAATTTTAAAGCACGTTCCTAAACTTCATTCCAATTTCCATCCTAAAAAAAACTATAAAACGGGTCATTTGTCAAGTTCATTCAGAAAAAGTTGCGGCGTTGTTTGAATTTAGGGACAAAAACAAATGATGCCAATCGGGAAAACCTGTTTCAGTTTTTTCACTTCAAACGAACATATAGCGTTTGTAGTTACGGCTCAACGCTGATGGCGCTAAAGCGCAACTACAAACCTCTTAAAAACGTGTTAGTTTAGGCTAGCAAATAACTGCTCCCAATTAGGAGAACTTGTTTCTGTTTCTTTCACTTCAAAGGTGACATTACAAGCTTGGGGTTGTTCTAGTGCCTGAAGGCACAGTTCAGCAATATCCTCTCGACTAACTTTCCCTCGGATATTATCGCCTTGTTCAAAGGCTAAACCGTTACCGCCTGGTTCTTCAGTTAAAGCGCAGGGACGGATAATCGTATAAGGAATACCACTTTCCCGCACCGCATCTTCTCCCCGTAGCTTCCAGGTGAGAATGCCGCCTAATTGGTCATTCATTCGCACGGCTGGCGGTTCTTCTTCTAAGTTAATTCCGGGACGCCCTGGACGGGTGACGCCAGCCGAACTAATCATGATGAATTGGGGTAGAGTCAGACCATTGTATGCCTTGATTGTTTCCACTTGTAAGGAAAACGTTCCTGGCTCAAAGTTGGGATTCAGTGCGCCGTCATACTCAAACTTACTCAGCATTAATTGCACGGCGTAAATATGACTCGGATCAAAGGGTTCCGCATCCTGGAGAGTTTTGGCACGAAATACCGGAATCAGCGCCGCAAAGGGAACGCGAACGTCAATCCAGGTATCTTTTTCAGTATCAAACGAGTAGCAATAAGAAATCCCATCCCATCTTGATTCTGTTCTCAGAATAAACTTATAACGCTGTCCATCGCCTTTAACGCGCAGTTCCATCCCTTCATATCCGGCTAAATTTAAGGGTGGCTCGAAATTGCGGGTGCGAACGGAAGCAAAACCACCGGAGTTTTTGGTGGATACAGTACCACTGAATAATGCCGCATTATCAATCAGCCGAATTGAACTTTCACTCACACCCCCCATCACGACATCATCCACAGCCCCCCAGGTTTCTTTCACATCATCTGAGGGATGTTTGAAATCAAAAATGAGTTGGTTTCCAGGTTCGAGATGATGTGCCGCAACTTGGACTAAATTCTTAATCCCTTGATAGTCTACAATTTCGGGACTATCAACCACTTCTGGCATATAAAATTTGATGCCTTGATAATATTTTTCCCGGGTTGGTGTATCTCCTTCTACCGGTTGCACCCGAACACCTGTGCAACAAATAACGGCGGAGATATCCTCCATCATGGCAGGGGTTAAGGTTTCTGGGATCGTGATATCAGCTTCAAACAGTTCCACCTCATCTCCCAGCATTTCCCGCCCTCGCTGAGTATCTCTGACTAAAGCGCGTATCGGATAATTTCGTTCCCTCAGACGCCGCACGACTCGCTTCCCGACGCCACCTGTTGCACCAGCTACCAGTATCTTACCCAATCGTTTTCCTCCACTTTGGCTTGGTTTGTGATGTGTTGTGTTACCTGAAAATAAGCGTTTTAAACAGCTAATAAAAGGGATTACCTCAAAATAAGCTAATGTGTTGACAAATCGACCAACATCCCATTGGGAGCGATTGTTCTGAGTCATTATCCCCTCCTATACTATTTATTTTTTTCAGTGTACCGAATTTGGCAAGGGGGATGAATCCGCTATAGCAATTGCAGATCTTCTTGTGGTGTAACACAGATTAGGTGTAGGCGGACACCAACGTGATTGTAGGGGCGGGTTTAGGGATTCAATGGGGCTGATTACCGATAGCTGACCCCCAAAACCCGCCCTTTATTCAAACTTATCAGTTACCAGAGTTGACAATTCCGTATTTTCCGGTAGTTTAGTATAAAATGCTCGAATCTGGACTTGTGCGCCCTAAGCTGCATCCAGAATAATGTTTAAGCTGAATAGGTTTAGCTGTGAGTTCTAAGAATTTACCGGAAACCACCGCCTACGTTCGGATTACCCAGCACTCTTGGCAACAGGGCAAAATTGAAGGAGATGTTCAAGCGGCGGCTTATGAGTGGCAGTTTCAATGGCGTTTTCGCCAAGGTCAGTTGGTCGTCAGACCTGCTTTGGGACGCGCTTTAATCCAAGAACCACTGGGTCGATTTTTAGAACGTTGCGATTACCAGTTGGAACCGGGAGGAGATTATGCGTTTACCATTCGGGCGGAATTATAGCAATCCTAATCGTGGCTTTGTTGGAACGTAATCGCCGTTTCAACGCTAACCACCCAACATCGAAACCCAGCGATGTAAAGTTGATTCGTAGCGTTTATCGTACAGCGAAAGTGCATTAAAAAAGAAAATGTAGAGACGTAGCATGCTACGTCTCTACGTGATCTTCTCCACTTTTTTCACAAAGATTTGCTCGCACGACAACCTAACACCTACCCTCACCACAATATTTATTCAGCAAGCCCTAAGTAGCGCTCAATGAGTAAGATAGCAACAATATCATCAATCGGTCGAGGTGGCTGGCGCATCCCTTGGGGAATTAAGCGTTGGAGTCCTTTGGCAGGATACATTTGCCAGTAGCGATCGCGGGCTTCTAATGTACTATAGCGTTCATCGACTAAGACAATGGGAATAGGGGCAGAAATGACTTCACGAATTTTTCCTTGCCATTGCTTAGAGGTGGTTTGGTTCCCCATGACAATTGTCTCAATGGGAAACTGCTGAGATAATTGTTTAATGGTTGCGATCGCCTGATCTGATGGTATCACTTGATGATAGGAAATCTCTTGGTCTTTCCCTTTTACGGCTAAACCACATTTATCTCGTCCTGGGTCAAACCCTAATAGCATAAGTAGGTGGGGACAATTAAAGTTAACGGTAATGACAAATAACGAATGACGAATGACATAAGACCAATGACCAATCACATCGAATTTCGATATTTCTCCAACAATTCGGGCAGATAATCATACCCATCTACCCCAATTAAAGGAATAATTTTTGACCGCTGCTGCTGCAACAGGTCTTGAAATACTTCTCCTCCCAATTGCCCCTGCAAAATCGTCAATAATCCCACGGCTTTGCGCCAGTCTTCTGTGCCAATCTGCTCCAACAAATATCCGCCCAAGCTGCCTGTATAAATTGTTTTGCCCCAGTTTTGCAACCGATAGTACGCTTGCGCCAAATACGCTAAGTTGAGTCCCTGCAAATACAAATCCCCAGAAAATTGTGCGGTTTGCCACCCTTGTTCTAAATAGGTAATCGCTTCTTGCGGTTGTTGCATAACCACATAAGCAATCCCTAAACTACATAAACACAGGGCTTGACTTTGGCGATCGCCTAATTTTTCTAATAATTGCCGCCCTTGTTCCAGGTAGGTAATGGCGCTTTCGTAGACATCGGGATCAAGGGCTTGCTGTTGGGCTTGAAAGACCTCACTATAGCCTAAATTCGCTAAGGCATTGGCTTCGCCTAACTTATCCCCGGCTTGCCGTGCTAATATTAACGCCCGTTGGCTGTAATTAATTGCCTCGGCATAATTTTTCTGTGCCACACTTATGCGGCTTAAGTGATTGTAATTAGCAATCTCACACACGCGATCGCTCGCTGAACGGGCAATCTCTAAGGCTTGTTCATGGAATTGTATCGCCCGATTATATCGACCTTGCGCCCGTTGGGAATAGCCTAATAAGGTGAGAATTCGGGCTTTCTCTTCAGTTCCCTCAACCCGCCGCAAGGGTTCATCCAGGTAATCCATCGCATTCCGCAGATAATTCCCACTTAACGAGGCAAAAACACCGCCATACAGGGGAAAATATTCCCGTTGGGCAAAAGTGCGGAGGATTTGCAGTGTCGCCTGAAAACAACTATCTACCA
The DNA here is from genome assembly GCA_964574085.1 of uncultured Coleofasciculus sp. GTDB lineage: Bacteria > Cyanobacteriota > Cyanobacteriia > Cyanobacteriales > Coleofasciculaceae > Coleofasciculus. The sequence goes on along the minus strand of CAZNNK010000054.1, from coordinate 9,024 downwards.
AGCGTTCTCGTTGGGGAACCGTTGCTTGATTTAAGGCAAGGGCAAGTTGTGACCAGATTACCGCAAATACGATAAACGTGGAAATCGAGAGTCTCGCCCCCATTTTGGAGTTATAGACTCGTTGATCAAACCACTTAACTAACCGACGTTGTAACCATTGCAGAACCACGGTTAATTCCACCCAAGCATCGAGTTCTAAGGTTGGCTGTTGGCGAATCCATTCATCGAGGGGTTGATTATACGCCAGCGCTTGGAACAATGACTTAGGTAGAGGACGATTCACCTTTTTTGCCCAGAGTCCCCAAGGTCCCCGTTGTTCAGCCAGTTCCTCAAATCCCAAAGACCCCTGACTTTGCTCATAAATCCAGCTTACTAAATCATTTTCCAAGTTTCCCCAAGCGGCTAACCCCCCAGTAATTCCTTGGGCTAGCTGTTCAAGTTCCCTGGCGCGATCGGAGTCAGAACTAGCGGATGCTTCCTGCTGAAGGGTTTTGGCTAATTGAGCCAATTGAGATAGATTCAGGACAGGTTCTCGATTTGGGTCGATCGCCCGCAGAAAAGCGGTCAACCGTTCACTCTGATCCGCTTGGGTAATCCCCTGGATAGCCGTTGCGATCGCCGCAGACACCTGATTCTCCTGCTGTACCCGTTCCCATTCACTGCTAATCATAGTCAGCGCCCGCTGCGCCCGTATCGCTTTAGCCTGTTTGAGTTCACTCGCCGGATTATCGATTTGTTCCTGAGTGCTGCTATGACGTTCATCCAGACAGCGTTCAAACATTTCCCCGGTTCCACTACTGACGCCTGACGCCAGCTTTTGGTATACCTGGCGCTTGGATCGGATTTTTCCTTTCAGCGTCGCGGCGACAATTTCATCAATCAGTTGAAAACAGCGATCGCGTAATGATAAAGAGTTTGTCATAAAAGGAAACAGAAGGCAGAGGACTTTTATGCAGAGGACAGAACGCCCAAGACTGCACTTGATTTATGGTATCTGCTTTTTCGCCTATTGTTAATGGGTGGGTATTGGAAGTCAAGCTGCGCTTGATATCTACTCTTACCAGGACTTCCCCCTATTTTTCAGACTTCTACTATAATTAACGAATAGATTTAATATCTAAATTTAAACAGAGTGAGGTTCAGGTGAAATTGTTAATCCATCAGAAAACATTAGCCAGAAAAATCTAAAACATATCAGTAAGCACTTGCCAGACTTCCAAAGTTATGATCCTTCTATAACTTTTGATGATGTTCTCCAGCTTGGTCAAGCAAATTGCGAGTCGTCCAGACAACTTAATTGGCAATCCGGGAGACAGAGAAATTTTTGAGCAAGATGTAAATTTAGGAGGACAGCAAATTAGAGTTCGAGTTGTTCTCAATTCTTTAGGTCGGTTACGTTCTGTACATATTAGGGATAGGTAAAAACGATGAAAATTGAATGGAAACTCGATGAAGAAGGCGGCATCGATCCCATAGATCCAGTGGGCGATATTGTAATTAGCGATGGCGATCGAACAATTCAAGAAGAATCAACTTATTTAGATTCTTGGTTCGACGCCTTAATCACTGGAGCCAAAAATATAACATCAGTCAACAGTTTAGTAATTGACATAGCAGAAGAACCCCAGGCTTTGAGACTTGAACGGGTATCGCTAGGGCTGCAAATTTATTATAAGGATAAAAAAATTTGGGTAGCCGAATTAGATGAATTCATCAAAACATTAAAACAAGCAGCAACAAGTTTTGTATTGAAGTTTAACAAAAAAGAAATTGAGAAAAATGAATTACTTGATAAAATTCGAGATTTTGTTGATTTTAAACAGAAACAGATTTGCTAAAAAAGCTTGTAGTTGCGCTTTAGCG
>CAZNNK010000054.1:0-7061 GCA_964574085.1 uncultured Coleofasciculus sp. | reverse complement strand
CCATAAACGTTCACCGCCCGTCGTACAACCTAGTTTGTAGTTGCGCTTTAGCGCCATAAACGTTCACCGCCCGTCGTACAACCTAGTTTGTAGTTGCGCTTTAGCGCCGATCAAACTCACGCATCTACTAATATAGAACTATTCCTATCATAACTCCAATAGCATACAACCATGGAGCCAAACTTAACCCTAATTGCCAAAGGACTCTCCCCACTTCTCGCACCAGTCAGTCGTCGGGTAGGAAAGCATCTCATTGGCGCAGAAATCCTAGAACGCCGGAAACTCAATGAAACAGCCTTACAACCCATTCTCCAAAAAGCCGCTGAGACAGTATCAGAACAAATCCAATGTTATGAACCCGCCGAAATTGACCAAATTTGCTTATTTCTAGAATCTCCACCCGCCGAAACCATCGTCCGCCAAATTTACGCCGCCAAACTTTCAGATAATCCACAAAATAATTTTGAACTAATCCGTCAGGAATGGCTAGCCGCATTCTCCGACTATACCAACATCCCAGACGCTGAACTGCAAGAGGCAGCAAATCTAATTTTAGATGATCTGATTGAGGGATGCGAAGAAGCACTACAAATTGCCATTGATCAGGGGAGACTCTCGGCGCATGAGGCAAAATCAGCCTTCCGTCATCAAATATTGCAGGATGAACTGGCGACAATTCAGAAGACGCTTAATTTATTGACAGCGCCACAAAAACCCGATATTAAAGCAATTCTCAACTTTGAGGAAAACTATCGCCAGCAAGTTGGAGAACGCCACAAATATATCATTCCTCCCGATTTCGATAAAGCGCAGAAACTCCCCATCAATCGCTTATATGTTTGTCCCAACTTTATCCCAACTCCCACCAAACAAACCAATCAACCAGAATCCCTAAAAATTACAACGTTTCTCGATAGCATTTATCGCGTTGTCCTGCTGGGAAATCCGGGTGGCGGTAAATCCACCTTTACCCAAAAATTTGCTCATGTTTTGGCAACCTGCTATTCAGAACGCCCCTTTGCGGATAGACAAGTTACACCAATCCTGGTCATCCTGCGGGATTATGGCGCAAAGAAGAAACAACTCAACTGCTCCATCGTACAATATATCGAAACAAAAGCGAATTCTGATTATCAAACACCGCCACCGTCTGGAGCCTTTGACTATTTACTATTGACAGGTCGAGTCGTAGTAATTTTTGATGGATTAGACGAACTCCTGGATACTCGCTATCGCCAGGAAATTAGCAGCGATATTGAATTATTCTGTAATCTCTATCCCTCAGTACCCGTGCTGGTGACATCCAGAGAAGTGGGGTATGATCAAGCACCTCTTGCTCCAGAAAAATTTGAGGTTTTTCGGCTGGCTCCCTTTGATGAAAATCAAGTCAAAGAATATGTCACGACATGGTTTAAGGTCAACGAAGAACCAGAAGAAAAGGCAGAAGCATTTCTCAACGAGAGCCAATTTGTTTCCGATTTACGTTCTAACCCGCTGATGTTAGCGTTGATGTGTAACCTCTATCGGCGCGAAGGTTACATTCCCAGAAATCGCCCGGAGGTGTATGAAAAATGCGCTGAAATGTTGTTTGAGAAGTGGGATAAAAATCGAGATATTCCGGTTGAGTTTCGCTTTGAGGATAATATTCGACCAGCGATTGCATACCTTGCTTATTGGCTTTATGCGGATGAAGGTTTACAGGGAGGCGTAACCGAACGCCAGCTTATTGCTAAACTCTCTGACTATTTGTTAGAACATCGTTTTGATGATCATGATCAAGCAGAAAGGGCGGCGCGTGAGTTTATCCAATTCTGTCGGGGACGGGCGTGGGTATTTACGGGGATAGGAACAACGGCAGATGGTGAAGAACTTTATCAATTTACCCATCGTACTTTTCTCGAATATTTTACCGCACTTTATTTGTTTAGAACTCAGGAGACAGCGAAGGAGTTAGCCGAGTTTCTTTTACCCAAGATTGCTAAGAGAGAATGGGATGTTGTCGCACAATTGGCTTTTCAGATCAAAAGTAAGAATTCTGAAGGCGCTGGGGATAAATTACTAACTACTGTTCTTTATGCCGTTCGTGAGGCTGAAGCAGAAGAAATCGAGAATTTACTGTCTTTTGCGGCACGATGTTTAGAGTTTATGGTTCCTAGTCCTAAGGTGACTCGGAAGATTACCACCGCTTGTATTGAATACTTAGTAGCTTGTGGGCTTAAACAGATTGATTTAGATGAGTATTCACAAGGAAATACCATAAAGGTTATAAGATGGGGAAAAACTTTATTACTGCTCAATGCGGCAATCGAGAATCGTGTAACTATAGAAGAGACTTTAGAAAAATTACTGATCGAACGGTTTAAGAAGAATAGTGATAAACGCGAAGCACTTGTTCTTTTTGAAATTAGCTCCCATGTCTGGCAAAGTGCCTCACGAAAAATTTTTGATGCTTGTTATAATTGCCTGGATTCACTATATCCGAAATATTTTATACTTTGCCATGCAGCTTTGCAAGACGGAAGAGTTTCTATTGAAGATTTAATTAATTGGCATGGTGTAGATTGTATTTTTTTTGATGCTATCTTTTATCTATTCCCAGATGGCTGGGGTTCTGTTGCTGCATATTTAATAAATTTTATAAATCAATATCCAGACTGGTCTAACGATACCACCGATACCACAGAGGTTGAGAATAATCTAAATAACTTAAGAAAAATAGGTGAAACTTCACTAATTTTTTCACAGCCTTGGATTAAGGGAAATAAATTTGATATGCATATATTGTCGGACAATACCTATTTCCCTGAAGAATACTTAAAAGAATTTATGTTTCAAATTCCAGAAACAATTTTTGGTGCATTTGTATTATTTGCTACCGCACTAGAAGAGGATAAAAGACCATACCAGAATTACCTACCTTTTCCTGTTGAAGATCTTCAAGAAAATGATTGGTATTTCTTCGGTGGTATTCGCTGGGTATTAATTGCACGCTTTCAGCCAGTAGCCGATGATAAAGTGCAAGCCGAAATGGATCGATGTGGCTTCTCACCTGAACAACAAGGCTTTATTTGGCGGTGGATAAGACGAGAAATTAATCTTGTCGCGGATACCGTAGAAGAAGAGATTGGCTAGGTTGTTATATTTGGCGAGATTGTAGAGACGTTGCATGCAACGTCTCTACAAGATGGTTGGGGAAACCAAAAAGGTTTAAAATAGGGCGACCCGAACAAATTGAGCGGATTTGAGTAGTTCATCGATGCAAGCAGGTCGCCCCTACATACCCTGAACCCAAGGCGGTTTAACGAGGTCCAGCTTCAATCGCAGAATTAGCCATGTTGATCATCATCGCTTCGGCTTGATTAACATCTGTCCCCAACCCTTTTAAAGCAATTCGATAATGGGTATTTTGCCACACCCATTCAATCACTGCTGGTGTACAAATACTCTGACATCGACCCGGTGTAAAGTATCCCCAAATCCCAGTGGTGAGGGGAATTTTTTTAATGAATCCATCGTCAGGAGAATACTGGGGATTTACAGGTGTAGCGCTAAAAGCACCTAGGGTACAATCCGGCATTCCATCACAGTATTGCTTTACGCTTAAGGCAATACTATAGGTATTAGGTTCAATAAAGCTATTTACGTAAATCCGCTGTTTAAACTCCGGCATTTGACTCGGTAATAAAATCAACGTGTCGGTTTGTCGCTGGAGTTGCGGTAAGACAGAGGTGAATAGATTCGCAACAGGGGGTGGTTCTGACGGTGTATTCAGATTAGCGCGATCGCGATTAATTAACTGTCGCGCCGTCTCACGGGGAATCCCGTAACTCGCCAGGGTGCTGGGGGTGAATGGAGTTTGGGTTGACGCGATCGCTTGCCATCGATTATCCTGATTAATCACGACTGTCTCCCCAGCTACATTCTGCCAAAACCAGTGCGCGATCGCATAATTATCAACCACTGTAATTTGGGTAACTTCCGGGGACAGGCGAAACCCATTACCTTTTTCCCATAAATCCAGGAGTACCACTTTCCGAATCACACCTGTATCATCCGCTACAGCCGGAATCGGATTTGTCAGCATTGTCAGCAAAGGAGAAGTAGCCAATAAAATCAGGCTGGCGATGTACCCAAGTCCAAAACTAACCTTCATAATTCCCTTTCATCTGCTAAAAAAGTTTGGTGTTGCGCTTTAGCGCCGATCAAACTCCCCCATTCATTAATATAGAACTATTCAGTTATTTCTGCTTTCTTGCACTAGGGATTCCTATACCGAATCATCCCACTGACTCTCGGATCATTAGGATCGACGGCTTGCCCACATATCAATCCTATAGACCACTGATATTCTATATTAGAATCTATTGCCGGAGCATCGGTTGGCAACTCTAAACGATAGGTACCCGGAGTTTTAGGCAGTGGCAGTTGTGTCTGATAAAAATAGTCTTCATCAGCATCTTTTAAGCTAAAAAATACTTGTTTAGCTCCGGTTTTGGGCAGATAAACCGCAAAACTGGGACGTTCGACATCCGTTTCGCTATGGCTGGGCATTAACGAGGATAAGCTTTCATTGTCCATCAGTTCATCCCCCGGACATGTTCCCCGAGAGGCACCACCAGTTGTATCGTATGGAGTTCCTTCTTTGGGCGGATCAAACGTTACCCACAACTGGGTATTAATTGAGTCAGATTGTGCCATTAAATCCGAACCGACTAATACGTCCAAGGATAACGCTATGCCGAATAGGGATAAAGATTTGACTACGTTCATGATTTCAATCCTCCTCGGATTTATGTTTGGTTGGAATTGAGCAACCTCTGACCCCAAAATAATATGGTTTTGAAACCTGCTTTTTCTCGCCAATCATCACAGCCAGTTCCCCACTAAAACAAAAGGTGCCCAGTAATAGGGATGCTGATAGGCTTCTTGCTTTAATAATGATAACTGAGCTTGCCGCAGGGCTTCCGCTCGGTTGCCATCACCTTGGCGCAAATGATGATAAAATTCAATCATCGCATTGGCAGTGGATTGGTCATTCACTGACCAAAGCGTAGCAATCGTACTGCGAGCGCCAGAACGCACAGCTAATCCAGCTAATCCTAAAGCGGCTCGTTTGTCTCCAGTTGCCGTTTGACAAGCACTGAGAACTAATAGTTCAATCGGTTCAGAGTTACTTTGTTCTCTCGTTTTCAGCAATTCAGATAAGGTATTAGCATTGAGACGTTTATCCCAGGTAAGAATAAACGTGTCTTCGGGTTGAGAACTAAACTGACCATGGGTGGCAAGATGCAGAATGTTAACGGAATGGTTTTTGAGTTCCTTTTCTATTTTGGCACGAGTAAAGGTTTCATTCAATAGAATTTCTGAAGGTAAATCATCACTAATTTCTTTAACTTCTTGCTTAACGGCTGGTAAGGGGACAAAGCCCTGACGGGCTTCCGTTAATCCTGCGGTTAACGAAAATAGGGGAACTTGTTTGAGCGATCGCGGCTCAAGTAATTGCAATCCTGGTGTTAACGCCACACTGTAGTTTTCAATCAAATACTGGTTGCCATCGTGGAGGGCTGTCATGGGGATATTCCGCAAAACCCCATCCAGAACAAAGACTAAGGTTTTAATCTGGTTACTGGCTAATTGATTGTCAATCGGACGAATCAACCAATCATAAACCGTTTGGGAAAGATTAAGCCGTTCTTTATTCGATAACGCCGGACTCATGGTTTGGCGTAAACGGCTGATTGTGGCTTCAATGTCTGGGGAAGATACATTGGTGTGGTAAGACTGTAGCGGTTGTCCGGGTAAGGAAAGAATTACCGCTAAACGGTTGGGTAAAATAATCGGGTAAATCACCGCCGTTCTCGCCTCACTTTTTTCGATGACGGTATCAATTTGTTCAGCTTGCGTCTCTAAACAGGCGGTGCGGAAAAAGTTTTCTAGTTCGGCTAATTGTAGGGATTCAATTACAGTCCGGGCTTGTTGCAGATGTTCGGGGGAGGGAGAGTCTAATAACAGACTGACGAGGTGACGATAAATGGGTTCAATTTTCTCTTGAAAGGAAAATCGCACATCCGCATTCATTGCCACCAGATCCCCCCGTAGGGATTGTACCGTATCAAACGCCTGTTTATTTGCCGCGATCGCGCTTTGTTGATCGCCCACCTTGGTCAGAATTTGTGCCAGTTGCCAGTACCATTGATAAGATAAATCAGCCGCGTTGATACTCTGAGACAAAAATAGGGCTTGTTCGGTTAAATCTTGCGCTTGTGACCATTGTTGGGTTTTGTCGTATACTGTCCCTAAAATGCCTAAACTCAGCGATTCTGCCCGTTTATCGTTTAAGGTTTTCGCTGCTTGTAGGGTTTTGGCTAACTGCTGGGCAATGGTTTGATAATTGGCAATATTTGGAGAACGTAAGCCAGAGGTTTCCACGAGTTCGATTAAACGTTCGGCGTAGTTAACTTGGGCATAAATCGCCTCTCGACTCGGAGACAACTGGGACAGATTGCGTTGAATTTGGGGAACTAAGTCTTGGGCGTCGGTAAACTGTTCTAAATGAATTATTAGTTTAAGTTGGTTGAGTTGGGCTTGGACTTGAGACAGAGGAGTCGTGGCAATTTCGGCAGCTTGTTGATAGTAGGCTAATGCGGCTGGCATTTCTCCTAAGTTGCGGTTAATATTGCCTAAACTCAACAAAGTTGCACTGATATCGGGGGCTGAATTAAGGCGTTGTGCTACAGCTAAACTTTCCTGTAAGAGAGTCTGGGCGGCGGGCAAATCACCGATAGCGTCCCAGACCCTACCCAGACTGCGTAATCCAGTCGCTTTCATGATAGAATCTGGTTGGGTGGTTAGCTGTGGCTGTACCGATTCGAGACGTTGCCGCGATCGCTGAACCATTCCCAAACTTTGCCATGCTTGAGCCTGATTGATTTTGCTCCCCAATACCCCCATCTGATCATCGGCTTGGGCGTAAATAGTTTCCGCCTGTTTCCAGGTGTCTAGCGCCGCCTGCGGTTGTCCCATTGCCAGTTGTAGACTCCCTTTAGTAGTTAAGACGGGGG
>CAZNNK010000053.1:4723-13915 GCA_964574085.1 uncultured Coleofasciculus sp. | reverse complement strand
ACCACCAGGAGTGGAGTCGTTATTGGTGAAGGTGGAGTTTTCCACAATTAACCCGCCCAAGACAGTGTTAATTGCGCCACCGTTAATTCCAGTATTGCTGATAAACTGACTATCCCTGACGGTGAGTGAGCTTTCACTTTTAACCGCGATCGCACCACCCCCTCGCTCACTCTTACCCGTCAAGCTATTCCCGGATGAGCTATTGTTTTCAAATGTGCTATTGATTACAAGGTTGGTACTACGCCACCCAGCATAAATCGCCCCCCCACCTTCACCATTAGCGTGGTTATTCTTAAAGGTGGTATTTTCTAGGGTTAACGTGGTGGAGCTAAATGTCCAAAGTCCAGCTCCCGCCCCGTCTTCACCCTTCTCCGTCGTCTTTCCATCAGCGATAGTCAGATGCTTTAGAGTAACCTCTACAGGTTCCCAGGGTGGATCTCCTTGAACAAAAAAAACACGGGAGGCATTATTCCCACTGATGGTTAAACCTGGAGTATTTTGCCCATCAATTGTCAGGTCTTTATCAACTTCGAGTTGACCACTGGTGAGGGTAATCGTCTGATTCGCCAGACTAGAGTCAAATTGAATTGTATCCCCTCCCTGGGCTTGCGCGATCGCAGCTCTCAGAGAACCCACCCCACTGTCAGCAGCGCTTGTAACCGTAATTGTAGTCATAATTTCTATAGCATGCACCCGTTTTTTGCCAGATTAAATTTATCCCTCGCCCAGAACATGAAACTCAACGTGTATCTAGGTCAAGGGATTCTCTAACAGGGCGTCACCGTGTTAATACATCATCAAACTTGGATTACAGCTCATAACCCATGAACAATGACGCGAACTAAACAGTGTCACCGAGTTGGCATAGATCATGTTTTAAGTCGAGGGACTTGTTAAAAATTTAATCGCTAGATTGAACCCTGTAAGTTTATTTTCTCTGTCTGTAGTAAAACTACTGAATTTAACCAACTACTGTCTACCCAAACATAGACTCTTCATAGACTCTTCATAAACAGCCTGTCGTAACTTCATGAAAACTTTACAGTAATTTGACCAACCCTTCTGACATCTGCCATCTGCCTCGCCCTCATCTAAAAGGGGGAAGTTAACCTGGATTAGTCATATTACAGATGGAACGGTTGACTCTTTACAAAACTTTGTAAAGAGTCTTTACGTAAATACTCGCAATTGGTTGATTTACATTTCAATCTATGTAAAACCATTGACATGACTGAGCAATTACAAGTAAATTACTTCCCATAAAGGATTTTATTCCCCGACCCGAAATAGGTTAACACCTAACTCCCTAGACTTAGCGAGACGATGAGGATAAACCAAAAAGCCGTTGACCGGGCGTCTTGCTCACTCTAGGTCTATAGAAACAAGGTTTTGGGAATTCGGGCGATAAAAATGCTAACCCCTGTTTGGGCAGCTATGAGGAAATAGGAATGAATACTCAAACATTACCAGTATCCCCCAGTCAAACCAGTGTCATCGGAATTGGCGTTCATCGGACAAGCTATGAGGAATGTACCGATCTGATCATTCAAAACGCTCAACAGCATCAATCCTGCACAGTAGCAGCAACGGATGTGCATAGCATGATGCGTGGTTATCTTGACCCCCAAGGTCATGGCTATCGCCTGAACAACTTTACTGTAGTCACCCCCGATGGTCAACCAGTACGCTGGGCGCTGAATCTGTTTCGCAAATCGGGAGAAAAATACCTGCGCGATCGCGTCCGGGGACCTGAACTTATGTTAAGGGTGTGCAAACAAGCAGCGGCTGAAGGCGTGAGTATTTTTCTCTATGGTTCAACCGACGCTATTTTAGAGCAACTGCAAGTCAAGCTGACCCAAAAATACCCTAACTTGAAAATCGCTGGCGCAATCTCTCCACCATTTCGAGCATTAACTCCAGAGGAAGATGCGGAGTACGTGCAAACCATTCGCCAATCGGGAGCAGGTATTCTTTTTGTTGGCTTAGGATGTCCAAAGCAAGAAGAGTGGGCGTTTACTCATCGCCATCGCTTGGATTGCCCTATACTCTGTGTCGGTGCTGCGTTTGATATGCACGCGGGTCAAGTTCACGAAGCCCCAATTTTAATGCAAACGTTCGGTTTAGAATGGCTCTATCGATTTATGCAAGAACCTGTTCGTCTCTGGAAGCGCTACCTATTAATCAATCCACTTTATCTGGTTCTGGTGGCTTTGCAGTTTTTCAAAGTTTTGCCTCGCCAAAAAAAGCATAATCGAATTGACTACCAAGCCTCTCGTATTATATGAAAATAGAAAGGCAACTCCATAAAGTGGGAGATTCTAATTGAGTGATTCAACGCTGGAGCGGATTTTAAACCAAGCCACTCACCAGGCTGAAGCGGCTGAGGTTTACTATTTGTCTAGTCAAGATACACCGATTAATTTTGAAAATAATCGTTTAAAATCCCTACAAACCAAAGCCCGTGAGGGAATAGCGCTGCGCCTTGTCTGTGATGGGCGTCTGGGATTTGCCAGTTCTACTGATTTGAATCGCCTAGACGACTTGGTGTCCGCTGCTATACAAACGTCTGAAATTGGCGCTCCCGTCGAGTTTGAGTTGGCTAGGGATGTACAACTAACGACGCCGAAAAGCAATTTTCAGCCCCCACCCACCCAAGAATTGGTTGAGGTGGGACAAGGGTTAATTGAGCAAGTTCATGCTTATAACCCTGATATATTGGTGGATGTGGGGTTTCACATCCGCTCGAGTTCGGTGAAAATTGCTACCACGAGTAATGTGTGGACACAACGTAACCGCCAAATCCTGAGTGCTAGTCTCTCAGGGAACTTAGTCAAGGGGGAAGACTTTCTTCAGGCTTATAGCTATGATATTCAGCGGGACGGGTTACCGGATTGTGAGCGCATCCTGCAAGATTTGCTGCTTAAGTATAAACGAGCAGAGCGACAGGCGACGATAACCAGTGGCACGTTCCCGGTTCTATTTACACCCAGAGCGGTAGCCAGTACCATTGGGCGCTTGTTTGATACGATTCTGTCGGGACAAGCGGTGGTACAAAAGGCGTCTCCTTTAGCGGATAAAGTGGGTGAGCAACTCTTTGATCCGCGTTTAACCTTTTTTGAAGACCCGAATATCGGTGCTTCTGCTTGTCCGTTTGACGATGAAGGAACGCCTACCCAAAGAAAAGTATTAATTGAAAATGGTATTGTTAACCAATTTTACTGGGATCGACGTTGGGCGGCGCGAGGGGGATGTCAACCGAGTGGGAATGGTTTCCGCAGTGGGTTATCTCGTCCCATACCCGATTTGGTGAATCTGTGTATGAATCCAGGAAAGACAGCCACGCCGGATTTAATGGCTGGGATGAAAGAAGGGCTAATTGTTGATCAAGTGCTGGGTGCGGGTCAATCGAATCAGCTAGCAGGAGAGTTTTCCGTGAATCTTGATTTAGGTTACAAAGTTGAGAATGGAGAAATAGTCGGTCGGGTTAAGAATACTATGGTAGCGGGTAGTATTTTTGAGGCGTTTAAACGTCTAGTCGATTTAGGCGCGTCACCAGAATGGGTTGGCGGAAGTGCTTATCTACCTTGTCTGTTATTTGATCAGTTAAGTGTAAAAAGTAAAAAGTGAAGGGTCAATTGTAGGGGCGGGTTTAGCCGTTTAATGGTGATATACACCGATAATCTATCAACAGAACCCGCCCTGATAAAGAATAATATCATGTCCGCCTAAACAGTCATTATTCCCTTGTACCTTGCAACCTTCTTCCTTCCCTTCTGCCTTCTGCCCTCTGCCCTCTGCCTTATCTCCACCGAGTGGTGAATTCCGATAATAACTGTACGGATATTCCCAGGAATACAACAAAAATACGATAATAGAGAAAGGAGTAAATTTGGTGAAGCCAGGATTGATAAAGGGATTTTCGGTCTTTCGTTCGGTTCTCAGTCGCCTACGGGTGCTTGGGGTTGTTTTGCTGGTATCATTACTCCTGTCTGGCTGTGTCAAATATGATGTTTTAGTGAACGTCAAGGATGAAAACCACGGCGCGATTGTGCAGCAAATCCGCTTGGGAGAACAACTGAGAAGTTTTAGCAATGCTCAAGCAACTGAATGGCTGAAAAGTATTGAACGACGTGCCAAGCAACTCCACGGAAAAACGACGCGCCGTTCTCAGCAAACACTTGTGGTAACAATTCCATTTAGTAATGGAGAGGAATTGACCACCAAGTTCAACCAATTTTTCAACCCAGTGAACCCAACTCCTAGGAAGGCTAAGGATAGGGGAACTGTTGATTTACCCAGTCTTGACTCGACGTTAAGTTTGGATCAACGTAGCTTTTTCGTGGTGCAACGGAATCAGTTAAACTATGAACTGGATTTGCGATCGCTAGCCGTGCTTTCGGCAAAGGGTAGTGTAATCATTAGTCCGGGTTCGCTGTTGGATTTGCAGTTTAGTTTGCAGACGCCTTGGGGGGCAAACATTCTTGATTTAGGGGATAATACGATTTCGCCCCAGATTTATGAGGATGGACATCAGCTAGTGTGGACTCTGATTCCGGGTCAACTAAACCGCCTAGCTGTGGTTTATTGGGTTCCTAGTCCTCTGGGAATTGGAACGATTGTAATTGTACTGTTGGTATTGGGCGGTTATCTGGTTAAGTACAAGTCATTGCCGGGAACATCAACGGCGTAATTAAATTGGGTATAGGTAGTGAGCAAGAGGCTCACACGACAAGGATTGCGTAATTCTTGACATTCAGGTTTAAATGCCGAACAGGTGAGAATGCCAGCAGCGCCTCAGATTTCCCAGGCTCATACAACTATTGTCAGTATACAGAGCAATAAGGCTTCTGTCCATTCCACCACCGCCCCATACGTATCCCCCGTATGTCCTCCCAACTGGCGGTAAAACCAGAACCCAGTCAAAAGCGCGATCGCACAGCCTCCTCCGGCGCTAATGACGGCTAATTCCAAACTACCTCTATTCACGAGTAGGGGTAATCCACATCCCCCTAGGAGTAAAAATGCCCCCCACAGACTATCCTGAGGCACCTGAATCCCTTGTTTATGAAATGCGCCTTTCCCTGTGGGTTTAAGGTACGGATACATCGAAATCGCCACCACTTGTCCCCATCGCCCCCATCCGGCTACAGTGATTAATGCCAACCAGCGATGAGTCTCAATATCTGTCAGCGCCGCCATTTTTAGTAAAAGTAGCGCGATCGCTGCCATCGCCCCAAATGCCCCAGTAACGCTATCTGCCATAACCTCCAGCCGCCGCTTCGGATCTTGTACCCCTAAGCCATCTGCCGTATCCATCACGCCATCTAGATGCAATCCTCCGGTTAGTGCTACCCAACTCACCACGATAATCCCACTCCGAGTTAAGTTGGGTACACCTAACTGTTGCAATACGGCGTCTAGCACAGCTAAGATAACGCCAATGAATAGTCCCACGACAGGTGCCCAACGGGCAATGCGCTCAAACTCTAATCCCCAACTCATGGGAATGGGGATACAAGTATAAAAGGTAATCGCACCCAGGCAAGACCGCCAGAGCTGTTGTCCCGCCTGCCACGCCTGTTGAATTCCCAACCCCTTCATGACGACAAATCTCATCCAGGGGAACACAGGGGTAAAGCACCCCGGAAGCACCGGGATACAGGTATCACAGAGATATTGAGTGGTTCAGGATTGGGGGTCATGGTTTACTACACAGAAATTTACGTATATTGTCCGATGAATAGCGGGTGAATATTGGGATAGTATGGTTTAGTAACCCTACTGTAATACCCGTAACACTCAAGTATTTCAGATGACAATCCACTGGCACGAGCCTGTGGATGAATTTCTGATTTTTGATTGTCGCCGCTTCTGACTTGCCTTTAGCTGAGCAGTCGCTAAAATCGAAGCATTAGGTTTTTCAGTCGGGTCTTACACCAATGTCAATACTCTTTGCAAGGCAATATCAGCCCCTTATGCATCATAGGCTTTACCCATGAGTTATCATCAACCTCCACGCCGACTTCCCGCCCCTTGTATCATTGATACGGGCATTATTATCAATAAGCAAGACATGGGACGCCTACTCACCGATTTGGGTCGCGTCCGCTATAGTCACACAATCGATAGCAACCAGCAAAGTGAAGGAGAAGGATATGTGCTGGAAGTCTTTGCCGATTCCCGCCGTTCTACCCTGATTGCCAATCAAGCTATCTACATCAATGTCCAAAGTTTTGATTACTTGCAACTGCATCAGACGCCGGACAAGCAGGCTTATTTTGATTTAGTCCAGGATAACCGTCGGCTGAGACTGATTCCTTTATCTAACCCGTTACATGAGCAATCGGTGGAAACCCTGAACGCTGAAGCCCTAGAAGCTATGGTTACCCAGGTACTTAATGCCCGCTGGGACGTACAAATTGATGATGAGGGCGAATGTCCGTTCTAATCGGTTTGGCAAAGAGCGCAAACGTTAGTGCCAGAAGGCGCCAAGGCTACACTTGTTTGTGGTATTTGCTTTTTCGTCTGATCAAGAACCCTTAACCGCGTTGGCTCAAACATACAATTCATTTTCCTTTCAATGTCAGGCATGGTGCAGCCAAACCAAGGCACGCGCCGGGTTACTGTATAGTCCCCATGGTCTGATTGAAACGCCCCGGTTTATGCCCGTGGGTACTTTGGCAACGGTCAAAACTCTAAATCCGGCTCAGTTAGAAGCCGCACAAGCGCAAATTATTCTCGCCAATACCTATCATCTGCATCTGCAACCCGGAGAAGCAATTGTCCAGCAAGCGGGAGGACTGCATCACTTCATGGGTTGGCAGCGTCCCATTTTGACGGATTCGGGCGGCTTTCAGGTTTTTAGCTTAAGCAAGTTGCGCCAAATTAGCGAAGAAGGTGTGGTTTTTCGTTCGCCTCGGGATGGACGGTTGATTAATCTCACGCCAGAACGGTCAATTGCTATCCAAAATGCGCTAGGGGCAGATATTATTATGGCATTTGATGAATGCCCTCCTTATCCGGCGAGTCGGGCGGAGATTGAGGCGTCACTAGAACGAACTGATCGCTGGCTGAAGCGCTGTGTTAATGCTCACACTCGTTCAGATCAGCAAGCGCTGTTTGGTATCGTTCAGGGTGGAGTTTATCCGGATTTACGTCGTCAAGCGGCTGAGTCGTTGGTGTCCTTGGATTTACCGGGGTATGCCATTGGTGGGGTGAGTGTGGGGGAACCTGTGAAATTTATCCATGACATTGTGACGGCGACGACACCTTATTTACCGATTGATAAGCCGCGTTATTTAATGGGGGTAGGGACGTATCGAGAAATGGCACGGGCGATCGCAGCGGGTGTAGATTTATTTGATTGTGTGATTCCCACGCGCTTAGGGCGTCACGGGGCGGCGTTGGTTCAGGGGGAACGGTGGAATTTGAAAAATGCTCGGTTTCGGGAGGATTTTACGGCGTTGGATTCAACTTGTCCTTGTTACTGTTGTCAGAACTTTAGCCGCGCCTATTTGAATCATCTGGTGCGATCGCGGGAAGTTTTGGGCTTTATGTTAATCTCCCTGCATAATGTGACAGAGTTGATTCGCTTTACCCAAAGTATTCGAGAGGCGATTTTACGGGATACCTTTACCATAGATTTTGCGAGATGGCTAGAGGATGAGGTTGAGATAAATAAAACGATTTGATTTAAGTAGGCGGACATCATTAAAGTTAAAGGTAGAGATCGTCCTTAGCTGTTTTATTTTGTCTGATTACTTATAACGAAGGGCGGGTTTTGTTGAGTGGTTATCGGTAGATAGCAAAATTAAATGGCTAAACCCGCCCCTACAATTGCCCCTATAATTGACTGATGTTGCTGCGGAACGTCTCTACTCTCCACTTACGCCAACCAACAGCTTAAGGTTTGCCATCAGCAACTAAAGCACTTAAGGAATCGCTAATTTCTCCGGTGCTGAGATTTCCCAAATAGGTGACTTGGGTGGGGTAAGCAAACTCAATCTGATGCGCTTCAAATTCCTGTTTAAGCTGTAAATTAAGCTGCTGCTGAATATCCATATACAGATTGTAATCACTGCTTAAAACGTAATATACAACCTCAAAATTCAAGCTGAAATCCCCATAATCACTAAAATGCGCCCGGTCAAAGGTGGTATTGTCCAGATTTTCCACAATATTTTGGACAATTCCAGGGATGAGCTGGAGTTTTTCTTGAGACGTTTCATACAGCACACCAAACCTAAATGCTACCCGTCGTTTGGGCATCCGCTTATAGTTGCGAATCCGCGAACTGGTTAAATCGGTGTTGGCAAAAATGAGTTGTTCTCCACTTAAACTCCGCAAGCGAGTTGTTTTAATGCCAATATGTTCGACTGAACCGAGGAAATCGCCAACAATGATAAAATCTCCCAATTCAAAGGGACGGTCAAACAGGATAGAAAAGTAGCTGAATAAATCCTGGAGAAAGCCTTGAGACGCTAAAGCAATCGCCACACCGCCAATTCCTAATCCAGCCACAACAGCGGAGATATCAAAACCCAGATTATCTAACAAAAAGACAATTCCCAGCGCCCAAATCGCAATCCGAGCCGCCGGAATTAACGCATCAAGCGCCTGTTCCACGGTTTCACTTTGGCGACGAGTGAGCCAATACAGCCGGAAACCGTACTCCACCAAGGAAACTAAGAGGCGAATCCCTAGAATTGTGGCAACAATCAACGTCAGGGCGTCAATTACCTGATCCAGAATCGGATGTAAGGTGAGATTCGCAATTGCTACATAAAACGTGCCGAGATAAAGAATAGGAATCACGGCTCGTTCAACAATCTGGATCAGGGAATCATCTAGCTGAGTTGTCGTTTTCGCCGCCCAGCGTTTGAGACGCCCCACAATCACCTGGCGGAGAATTTTGATCACAAAAATTCCCACAACCAAGATGACGAAAGCGATGAGGTAGTCTACGACTTGATTGTATAAAAACGTAACCTGTAAGAAATCTGACCTCATGAACTCCTTCAACGAATGATATCGATCTCCATCAGGATTGATGGTTATTCTTAATCATACATCACCCTTAAGGCAGAAATTGGGGAAATGTGCATGAAACGCTTATTATCATCTTTTAATCACCAGGACAAAAAGAGGGTAATATCGTTGGCTATCAGATGAGTACAATAAGTTCTGGAGAAG
>CAZNNK010000053.1:0-4713 GCA_964574085.1 uncultured Coleofasciculus sp. | reverse complement strand
ACCCTCTTCCTTGTGCCTTTTCTCCACCAAATACCGCTAACCCGTAATATTTCCAAGGTACGGCTACAGATTCAAACCCAGCCGCTTTCAACATTTCCAGATGGGCTGCTAACGTTGCTAGTTGGTCAGGTTGAGAATAACCATAGGGGATACTTTTACCTGTTTTCGTTCTAACTTTGGCTAACGTCGTTCCCTGTTGTACACACCATTCTTCGCGAATACGCTTATAGGTTTCGGACAAAATTGGTGATTCAGGGATAACCGGATCAGCATTCCAAAACATGCCGCCAGGGTTAAGATTGGCCCGAATTTTGGTAAACAGTTTGACCTTCATTTCATCGGTTAAATGATGAATAGCGAGAGAGGAGATGCAAGCATCAAAACCCTGTCCAACCGATAACTGATGATTTGCCCAATCGCCAAAATCTCCTTCGATACCTGTCCACTGTTGACGATATCCAGCTGTTTCTAGCTTGGCTGTGGCAAATTCAATCATCCGGGACGAATAATCCACACCGACAACTTGAACATCGGGACAGCGCTGGAGTACCTTGATACTCAATTCGCCAGTCCCACAACCCAAATCTAGTATACGTTTCGCCTGAGACGGAATACAGCGTGCGATCGCCTCTAACATTTCATCATATCGCGGTAAGAGTTGCCGGATATAGAGATCAAACTCAGCCGTCTTGGCAAAAACTTCTCCGGGGAATATGGAGTTGGGGGCGGCGGAGTCTGGAGGAGTCTGGATTGGGTGGGTGGGATGAGAACTCACGAGTGTTGAGGATAAGGACTACCATTGAGATTGTACCGAAGATATTTGGTTTAAGCGATCGCGTTGCGCCTTGAAGAATTAACGGCTG
Organism: uncultured Coleofasciculus sp.; assembly: GCA_964574085.1. GTDB lineage: Bacteria > Cyanobacteriota > Cyanobacteriia > Cyanobacteriales > Coleofasciculaceae > Coleofasciculus. Next base: position 3,850 of record CAZNNK010000053.1, on the reverse strand, counting down.
TTGGTATAGAGTCCTGATGTCTTGCCGACGTTGGTGTTCAGGTAGAGGGAGATACTATAATCATTACTTATCGCATTCTACCTTCCTTCTCAGACAATTTTCAGATTGATGTGGCATACCTAAATCAGTTGGATCAAGTTCGTCGTAGGCACTTTATTGCCTTAAAAAGCTGACCTAGCTGACTACAAAAGTTTATGTGAGTTTGTCGGTTGGGTTGACGCCTGTTCCCAACAGAATTTCGGCTAAAGCCCTTACTACAAACGAACCAGGGTGATATCACAATAAGGATTACAATTTATTCCAGTAAAATTCTGATGTCATCGAACTGGTTAAAACTATTCAGCTTATTGCGGTCTCGTTTATCTCAGCGAATTACCCTTTGGGTATTTGCGAGTCTTGTTTTTATTGAAGCTATTATTTTAATTCCCTCTTATTATCGACGCAAAGATGAACTCCTAAGCCAATTGGAAGACGTTTCCGGAGAGGTGGTTGAGAGTGTTGTGCGGCTGACTCAACAAGATATGTCCACGATTGTATTTGAGGAAGAAGTTGAACAGTTAACTCGTGGGTCTCAGGTTATTTTAGGGGTTACTATTTACCAAGCCAATGGACAACCGATGGGAACATTTGGCGAATCACCCACGCTTACCTTCGAGGTTCTCCAACAGGCTGATGCCCCGCGTGTCCGTAAGTTGCAGGGTCAACGATATGATGTGGCTTGGTCAGCCCAAGAACTCGGAAAACCATACATAATTATTATTCGTCATGATGGGTCTTCGATTCAACCGCAGTTATACAATTTTACGTTGAGAATCGCAGGTTTAGTGTTGTTAATTTCAGTGTTTGTCACCGGAACGACAATGTTAGTTTTAGGAAAAACCGTAATTGTTCCCATCCTGCAACTGCGTCAAGACTTAATTGCCGCCGGAGAAGCCATTAGTCACGATCAGTTAAACCCAAATTTTTATGCTTTATCGGTTCAGCGCCATGATGAGTTAGGGGATGTCATGACAGCTTTTAATCAAATGTTTCAACGAATTTACTGGGAAATTTCCGAACGCAAGCGGACAGCGGAAGTATTGCGGGTTGAACAAGAAAAGTCCGAACGCTTATTGCTAAATATTTTACCGGAACCCATTGCTGAACGATTGAAACAAAATCAAAGTTGTATTGCTGATGGCTTTACAGAGGTTACTATTTTATTTGCAGATATCGTTGGCTTTACCGAACTATCGGAACGAATCTCACCGACCGAACTGGTTAACTTACTTAATGAGATTTTCTCAGCCTTTGATCATCTGACAGAGAAGCATGGTTTGGAGAAAATCAAAACAATTGGTGATGCCTATATGGTTGCCAGTGGATTACCGAAACCTCGCCCTGATCATGTAGCAGCAATCGCGGAGATGGCACTGGATATGCAACAAGAAATCCAACATTTCAATGAAAAGCATCATGCTGAACTCAGTATTCGCATTGGCATTAATACTGGATCGGTGGTGGCTGGAGTCATTGGCACGAAAAAAATTATTTACGACTTATGGGGGGATGCAGTCAATACAGCTAGTCGTATGGAATCTCATGGACTTCCAGGTACAATTCAAGTTACAGCGGCGACGTATAAGTCTTTACAGGATAACTACGTGCTTCAAGAACGGGGGATAATTCAGGTAAAAGGGAAGGGGAAGATGATGACTTATTTTTTGATCGGAAAAAAAGTTCCGGATTCATAGTATTAATTCGTGAACATACAGCACAAGGCAGAATACAGGAGGCGAAAGAGTTTACCCTTCTACCTTGACAATCAAATTCTTTGAGCCAGTATTAAAGCAGGGTGTCATCACAGTAAAACTGGTATATTTAACGGTTCTGACAATTGATGAGTACAGCGCGGCGCCAATAAAGCGACTAGTCAAGGTCACTGAAACGCCTGCTATGTAAGCCTTTTGAATCTTGAATTCCGCGAAGCAGTACTCAGAAAATCAGTCGCTTGTGCCAGATTAAATCATGGAAGTGCTTGGCTTGTGATTAACATCAAAACACCCTTGTTTTCTAAGATTCATCGTTTTATTCCAGTTGGGTTAACCCTTGGTGTCGGAATTGGATTGTCAATTGCGGCTACTGTAGCGGCTTGGGGATGGGCAACTAACCAAACCCGATTAGAATTACAACAACAAGCCGATAACCTGACGACTACATTCCAGCGTAAAATTGATGAATATTATTATATGACTGTATCCTTGGGTGCGTTCCACGAGGCGTCTGATCAGGTGCAGCAAGATGACTATGAAACGTTTACCCAACATTTTCTGTCTATCCATTCTGGCATTTTGACTCTGGGTTGGCTTAAACCTGTGTCGGCTAGGGAACGCCCCAGTTATGAAGCACAGATGGCAGAAATGGGATTTGCCAATTCCTCGATTTATGAATACCATCCGATTAAACAACAGGTTATAGCTGGGGAACGTTCTAACTATTTTCCGATTACTTTTTCTGTGCAACAGGATGTCATTGGTTTTGATATTGGTTCTCATCCGGTGGGTAAAACTTTACTGGAAAAGGCACGCACGACAGGACAATTAGTCGCCACAAGTAAGCTAAAGTTACCGGGTAAACCGCCCGATAGTCTGACCATTTTGCTACCGCTGTATCATAATGATATGCCTCACAATACGCCGGAAACTCGCCGTCGGGCTTTTCGGGGTGCAATTATAGGGGTTCATTCTTTAGAAGAAATTATCACAACGGCACTGAAAGGACTTCAGATTGATACGCTGAATTTTTGCCTGTCTGATTCGTCTTTACCCTCTCCAGAACGTTATCTGGCGCTGTATCAATCGCGGACAAAAACGGTTGAGATGAAGCCTGATCTATCATCTTGTCGTAACCCTCTCCTCTATACCCCCACGATTCAAGTCGCTGATCAGCAATTGTCACTCAGTTTCTGGGAAATACCACAGGATTCCGGTTGGGGAATTCCGCCTCTGGCTGGAGTAACCCTGTTGAGTGGTTTGCTATTGACCGGAATGTTAGTTCTATATCTGGTGCGATCGCTACATTACACGGCTGAGATTGAGGCAGAACGGGAAAAATCAGAACTCCTGCTGCTGAATATCTTACCCAAACCGATCGCTGATCGCTTGAAACAAAATCAACAGACAATTGCGGATAGCTTTACGGAGGCAACTGTATTATTCGCTGATATCGTAGGTTTTACCCAGCTTTCACAACGGATATCGGCAACAGAATTAGTAAAAATACTCAACGAAATTTTTTCCGCCTTTGATCAGCTTACCGAAACTTACGGGTTGGAGAAAATTAAAACCATTGGCGATGCCTATATGGTAGTCGGCGGATTACCCACACCCTGCGACAACCATGCCGATGCGATCGCGGATATGGCGTTAGAGATGCAACAGCAGGTGACTCAATTTAGCGCTAAATATGATGAACCGTTTACCATCCGGATTGGCATTAACACCGGACCCGTGGTTGCTGGAGTGATTGGCAAGAAAAAGTTTATCTATGATTTATGGGGAGATGCGGTTAATACTGCCAGCCGCATGGAATCCCACGGAGTTCCTGGAGGGATTCAAGTCAGTGCTTCAACCTATGAGCATTTACGGGATAAGTATCAGTTTGAAGAGCGAGGCATGATTCAGGTTAAAGGTAAGGGTGAAATGATGACGTATTTACTCAAGAACAGAAACGTTGAATAAAAACAGGATTCGATATGAATCAAAACTATGGCAAAAGACTATAAAACCCTCTTTTCTTAACGGAAAGAGGGCTTTATTAAAGAATAAGTCTGGCATCGAGCTATTTTCCCAGGGGGCAACCCCCAAAGTAT
>CAZNNK010000052.1:0-14096 GCA_964574085.1 uncultured Coleofasciculus sp. | reverse complement strand
GCATCAAGCAACGCAAATTGAACCGACGGATAAGCAGGAAATCGAATCGCCACCATCTGAAGAATTAGAGTCAGAAAAGGTAGGTGAAGACAAGTATAATTTTCCCTTCTGTACCAAAATCTCTACGACTACATCACCGATTCAATGGGGTAGTGTTACCGGGGAAGGATATGCGCCTCAAGCTTTGGAAAATACGATTCTCAAACGGCGATCAACTCGCGCTTATACGGGTGCGCCGTTATCCTTAGATGAACTTAAATTGCTACTCGATTTCACCTATCAACCTCAACACTACAGCGAACAAGGGTTTGATAGTTCTCCTGATTATTTGGATTTGAGTTTAATTGAAACCTTTGTGGCAATTTCTGGGGTGGCGGGTTTAGACGAAGGCTGCTATTATTATGCACCAAAAGCCCAAGAATTGCGGCAAATCCGCTTTAAAAACTTCCGGCGGGAATTACATTTTTTGTGCTTAGGACAAGAGTTAGGGCGGGATGCCAGTGTGGTTCTCTTTCACACAGCAGACTTAAAAAAAGCTGTGGCAAAGTATGGCGATCGCGCTTATCGTTACCTGCATTTGGATGCAGGGCATTTGGGACAACGGCTCAATTTAGCGGCGATTTATTTAACCTTGGGGGTGAGTGGTATTGGCGGGTTCTTTGATCAGCAAGTGAATGAGGTTTTAGGAATTCCACCAGATGAGGCGGTTCTCTATATTACTACCTTGGGGCGTCCCAGGAGTTGATGGTTATTTATCCTTGGTCATTTGTCATTTGTTATTCCCAATTTGTGTTATTCCCAATTTGCTTCCCCATGTCCCCGATGCTTCTTGCATCGCGTCTCTACATTGCTCCCTTTAACCGAACAGTATTGACTTAGCTGGCGTCTTGTCTGGAATCGTTAGCTACCTTTTCTATGGTCTTAATTTCATGGATGCGGACTTGGAAATAACTATCTCCATCAACATAGGTGCTATTAATCTGCTCCAGGAGATCTTTTGCACTCCAGCCTCGCGGTTCCCCATACTTATACTCATAGTACGTCAAATCCCACCATAGGCTGGTACGGCTGAGAAACTGTTCCCACCGATAGGGATTATCGAGCATATCTTGAGCGATCGCTTCTCTAGATGCAGCCTCAACAACCTTAAAGTTGCTTTCGTAAACGCCTTCATCACATACGGAGGTTATTAAGAATAATACCATGACACCACCTCGACAAACCCGTTGTCCTGACAGACCTATTATTAAATATTTGTTGAGGTATACAAATTGTACACCTCAATTTTCCCACTCTATCCTACTCCTTCTCTTGGAGCCTACTGCCCTCTGCCTTAATTTTACCAAACTCGCGAAATCAACCTTAGTTGACAAATCATTCCGGAGATGTTAAATCAGAACAGTAAAATTACAGAAAAGAAACCGTAGGGGCGCAAGGCTTGCGCCCGATTCAATCGTAAAATCTATCCCACAATTTTAGCTGTGCTGAGCCACTACATTTGCTAAAGTGCTGACTACGAACAGGTTCTTTAGAAACGCTTTTTAGAAAACTAGGCGACGGTAAAATCTGCCTCAGTAATCAGGTTGGCGGGAACACCAAACACGGTAGCTAACTGTTCTCCAGCAACAGTGATCGCACTACTGTAACCACTTGAAGTAATGGTAAGCTGGTCAAACGTCAGACCATTTGCTAGCAGGAAGGAATCCTCACCATCGCTAAAGTTAAAGACCATATCCATTCCCTCACCAAGACGCAGGAGGAATTGATCCGCACCGCTATCTCCGAATAAGCGGTCATTTCCCTCACCCCCGTCGAGGAGGTCATCCCCTGTACCGCCGCGCAGGAAGTCATCACCTTCACCACCAGTTAGGGTATCATTACCCATATCTGCGAATAAGATATCTTTTCCTTCACCAGCATCAAGGAAATCATCACCTTCATCACCCATAAGCAAATCATCACCCAGGTCGCCAAACAGGAGGTCATCGCCCTGATTACCCAAGAGCATATCTGCCCCGTCACCTCCATCTAGGACATCTGCACTTAGACCGCCATCAAGCAAGTCGTTACCAACGTTGCCAAATAGGTTATCCTGTCCGTCTCCACCGAAGAGCGTATCATCCCCGACACCACCATCAGCCAAATCGTCTCCGGCTTCACCTTGCAGGGTGTCATTACCAGCCAAGCCAAACAACATGTCATCACCAGAATCAGCGACAAGGGTGTCATCTTGGGGGGTGCCAACTAAAGTCATATCATTAGCCGGATTCACAGTAAGATTGACCGTGGCAGTAGCTATACCACCATCGCTATCAGAGATGGTATAGGTGAAACTATCGTTACCAATATAGCCAGTGGTAGGAGTGTATATGAGTTGGTCATCGGTTAAATCATTGGCTGTGCCATTATCGTCCAGAGTAATCGTACCGCCGGAGACTGAGGTCGTATCAAAGGTGTCAATGTGCAAGAGGTCAGCTTCTATTGGGTCACTGTCATTGGCGAGAACATCGATAGTAATCGGGGTATCCTGAGGGGTTGTGGCACTGTCGTCAAATGCAACTGGGGAATCGTTAATTGGGTTTACGGTAAGATTAACTGTTGTCCCCGGTGCAAACAAAGTCCCATCGGAAGCATTCCAAGCGAAGTCAGCGCTACCGTGGAAGTTGGCATCAGGGGTAAAGCTGAGGTTATCCAGTTGAGCGACAGTAATCTCATCCCCAGGTTGTACCGCATTGCCATTAACATTCAACAGACCGTTATTGGGTAGGGAAATAATGGTAATTTGGCTCAGAGTACTCCCTTCAGGGTCGTTAAATGCCTGAGTAAAATCATTGGCAGTAAACTGGATGTCTGTATCTTCGTCACCGATTTTACTGACTGGGGTGAGGATTGGTGCATCGTTGACACCTGTCGCGGTTACGGTTACGGTGGCTGTGGATGTACCGCCGTTTCCATCACTAATGGTATAGGTGAAGCTATCGGTGCTACTTTCTCCTGGTCCGAGAGACTCGAACGCGGTATTGGGATCGTAGGTAAGGGTGTTATCGGTGTTAATTGTTACCTGACCCTGAGTATTGGTTGTGTCAATACTGCTAACGTTCAGGGGATTGTTATCGGGATCACTATCATTATCGAGAACGTCGATAGTAACTGGAGTATCCTCATCTGTGGTGACTGTATCATTGTTCGCGATCGGGGCGCTACTAAATGAGACGGTGGTAGTTGCCACAGAACTCAGATTACTCTCAGATGCGCCATCATTAACCACAAATTCAATGATCCGGTCTGTGGTGTTGGGTGTAGCGGCGGTATTATTGTAAGTAATTGTGCCTAAAACTTGCTGGTAATTGGCTACCGTGTCTACACCACTTAACGTGAGTGTTCCCGTGTTGTCATCATATTGAGCGGTGATAGCAGTACCACTGGTATCGGCAGTGAGAACTTCCTCGGCATCATCAGTAAGATTGGTAATTTGAACGGTGGTATTAGCGAGAGTGGTACTGTCGGCGTCAGTGAGAGTGAATCCCGTATCGACAATCGGGATAGGCGTTGCGGTAAAGGTGGCAGTATAATCAATACCAGAAGCGCTGCCGTTGAGGTCAAGTACAGGAGGGGCGTTGCCAACGACTTCAAACTCAATAACGGCGTAGTCTGTTCCTACTAAAATTTCTGTAGAGCCATCAGAATCAATATCAGAAACCATCAAACTATTATCATTACCTGCCGACGCACCAAGGGGTTCACTTTGCCAAAGCAGACTTGATTCTTCAAGGCTATATACTCCTAAGGCCGCCGAACTAGTATATGTTAATTCAACCGTTCCATCTTGATTTATATCCTGAGCCTGCAAGCTGACAATGGGAGATGAACTTACATTAAGATTGAATTCTTCTTCAAAAGTTTCACCATTGATGAAAGCAATATTTCCTTGATCAGTTCCGACAATGATTTCTTCTTTTCCATCGTTGTCAATGTCATGAAGGTCTAGACTAGAGTATCCACCTATAGAACTCTGCCACTGTTGATGAGAAATACCATCAAAAACAAAGATATTGTCTTTTAGTGCAACAATTTCGGGAGCGTCATCGTTATCAATATTTCCCACTTGAACAACATGAATATCTGACCAATAATCCCCCAAGCTAATGCTTTTCCACTCAACGACACCACTTGAACCATTGATTGCATAGACATACACTCCAGGAGCGCCAGTATGTTCTCGACCACCTCCAGCAATGATTTCTGTTTGACCATCGTTGTCAACATCAGCAATGTCAATTGAATAAATCGGAGCGCCATCGTCATAAAAATAGGACTGCTCTATTTCCTTGCTTTGACCATCTATTACATAGACCGCCCCATCATATAACCGATCAGTTCCTACTACGATTTCCTTGGTTCCATCATCATCAACATCACCAATTTTTAAGTCGTGAATACCGGTCCAAGCGTGTCCGCCAAACATATCAGTTGGACTTTGCCATTCTAAAGCCTTTGTTGTCGCATCATAGATAAAAAGAGTTCCATCGCTATATCCACTATCACTTTCAAATGAAGCAAAGACAATTTCTTGTTGACCATCATTATCAATGTCATCGACATCAATAGCCGGAAAAGGTCCATCAATATGTTGGCTCTGCCATTCTGGCGATAACGCAGGAATTCCGTAGACAAAAAGATGGTCAGCTCCAGTAGAACTTGCACCAGCTCCCCATAGGATTTCCAGTTCTCCGTCGCTATCAGTATCAAATACGGCTAAGTCCGTAACTCCATGGTCAGGATTATCAATTTGCCATTTTTGAGTTACGGTAACGGCATCATAAGCGTGAATTTCACCCCATTGACCATCCCCATAAATTACCTCTTCTATCCCATCATTATCCACATCAGTGACCAGCAGAGCATCGACATCTAGGTCTGTAGAAATTTCCCATTTAGGAGATTGGATATCGGCGTCAAATGCTGTGACCTTATACCAAGGAGATGCTCCGATAATTTCTTGCTTATTATCAGAATCAATATCTGATAGTTCAATTAAGTAACCAAAATCTCCTCCTGCATAATTCCATTCTTCCGTTGCATTTACCCCGTTTAATTCTATAACTGTACCACTGGAAAAAACAATTTCATTAGCCGAATCAGAATCAACATTACCGATTTTAAATTCACTGCCTCCATAGGGAATTTTGTGTTTAATCGAGAGAGAGTTAATATCATAAATGAATGTAGTTTCATCATCGCCAATGATAAGGTCGTTGATTAAATCATTATCGGCATCTGCCCAGAGAATCTGATTCACAGAACTAGCGGGAGAGTCTATGTAGCCAACTTTTTCTAGTGTGACTCCATCATAAATGTCAACTTCACCATTATTTAAACCAACGAAAATACTATGATTTCCATCATTATTTAAGTCAAAAGCGGCAAGTTTAGATATTCCTTCGGAATATAAATTGCTTGTCCAGTGGCTACTATATCCTGACGAAGCTGAAGAATATTTAAAGACCGACCAGAAATTCCCGGAGCCAAAAGTAGACGTTGAACCATCCGCTATTATTTCAGGGACTCCATCCTGATCTATATCTGCTGTAATAATTCCACTTTTTCCTATTCCACTTCCTAAAATTGCCATCCTCCAATCTTCTTTCACTAAAAGCGATGACGGTTGGTTTTGAACGTTTATATCAGTGAAAGTTTTACCAGAAACAACCATGACTTTATCCTCCAAATCGTTTCTTTGCTCCTACATTCCGCACTTCACGGTGTAATACGTAAGGATTATGGTTGTAGAGTCGCTTAGCGAATACAAACGCTGAAAGCTTTCAGTGAGCTGTTTGAATAGCCAGAATGATTCGGCTAATCGGCAACAACCTAACCTTTCAATGACTACTCTGGTTCAGATGGTCGATTTTATGCACAACTCCAGTTTTTGTTGCAATTCTTTACATTGAGTGCCTGAAGCAATATAGCTGTAAGACTGATACCGTAATTCCGGTTTGTTCCCCCACCCCCTGTACCAGTGAGGGTAATATTGCCTGTCTTCGTTTCCACAAAGCCACCATTTCCGCCATCTATTCCCCCAGTCGCACTCACATGTCCCCAAAAGCGATTAATCTCATCCGCCCAAACAATTACTCTACCCCCATCCCCCAGATTCAACGCATCCGCCTGAATCACTGAATCCCCACTCACAAAAGTACGTAACGCATTCGGAACCGTACCTTGTCATCGAAGCATCTCCCCCCACCACGCGCCCTAAAATATTCTGGATTTGGGAATTGGACAAAAAGTTCGCCACTTGATTGGCATCCAATCCAAAGTCTTGGAAACTATGGAAAAAATTGCTACCATCTAAATTTTGCTAATTTAGGTTAAACTATTCTTAAGTTTTATCATCAACGTGCCAGTAACCATTCACTATCAATCCCCAATCAAACCCATCAAAACTCGCTGTAGCTTTGGGTTGCAGTGGGTATTGCTAACGCTGTTGGGTTTTGTGGCAAGCCTATTTTGGATTGAGATTGGAGAAAGACCCGATATTAATTTGATGGAGGGAATCATGGGTGGCACAATCATCGGATTCGCCCAATGGCTAGTGTTAAGACGACATCTTTCCTCAGCTTGGTGGTGGATTTTTGCCAGCCTCCTCGGTTGGGGAGTCATCGGGTTGAGTTCGTTTGGGTTCATCGGTTGGTTTGCTCCCCGAACCCTGGGTCTTTTCCCTCGGTTAGTTTATGGAGTCATTGATGGAGCTACCCTGGGGCTAATCCTGGGAATGGCGCAATGGTGGGTTCTCAGACAGTATGTTAGCAAAGCGTGGGGATGGATTTTTGCCAATATTCTATACTGGTCGATCAGTTTGGCGGTGGGTTGGATTGTCGGCGGAATTTTGCGTCACTTCACCCATCTTTTCTTGAGCGAAGTCGTGGGTTTAGGGATAACGTGGATGTTAGTTGCAGGGTTAACCGGAATGACTTTAACTCAATTCGCGGAATTCCCCACCCGTCTACACAGCGGGAATGGTGCTTCGACGGGAGCATCCCCTTTGGGAAAAAGCATTACCTAAAGTAATGGCATGGCAAGGGTTTCAGCGCCCTTAAAAGAGCTAACGTGAATTGGCAACCCCGCCCTCCTACGAGACGGGGTGGTTTACCGTGATGGGAGATGGATTACACCATAACCAGGTTGCCTAAAGCAATCTAACCGAGTATAGGAAATCATTGGTTACAATGGTTTACGTTAGTGGTCGTTGAGATGCTGATAGCTATAGAAGGCATAGGTATCAAATAAGGCTGCTACAAAGCTACAGGTCAAGCCAATCACGATCAGCCCTTCCACAAAACAGCCATTACCAAAAATTGCCAGAAATTGCAACACATCGTTTGCGCCTGTTTGACCGAGGGTTTCCAAGCCAGGAACCCAGCTCATCGTACACAGAAAGGCGAAAAAGCCCATGAAAAGGACAACAGGAGCAGTAAAGCTGAGCAGGGTTGTTAAAGCAAGGGAACGAATCAATGTAGGTAGAGTAGTCATAAAATAATTAGCTCGTTATGGCAAGTGAGTGAACAAAACGTGAGTGTCGCCGTCAAAAGGCGCTCTGTATACAACAATAGGTGCGATCGCCGCCAATAAACGAAATTGTCAGAAATCTTAAATCTTCATTAAGAATCTTGGTAAAACTCCGTAAAATTTACCAAGCAGAGGGCGACAAATCAGAGTATATCGCCCTTTCGGGTGATGTCAATCCACTTCAATGTTGAGTACATCAGCGGGAATCTGGTTGATCAGATAACCACGGGATGGTTTTTGTTGGTCAAGCGATCGACAGGGGGGAGGAGAGGGGGGATGGAACCAGAGGTGATCAAATTCGTTCCAGAGGCGTTGTAACTGTAGATTAATCGCACTGTCGGCTAAAATCCCCATGACGACCTGATTGATACCCAGTAAGTCGGGTAAATCACCCCTAACATAAATTTTGCCACTCATTACCGCCGCATCCAATGTCACAGAACCTGTAATGATATCTCTGAGAGTTTCAGCATCGCTGCAAAAGTGAACGGTTTGGGGTTCCGCCAAGGATTCGATGCGAACCTGTAACCGTTCATCTCCCTGCGCCCACAGTTGCAACTGAGTTCCATCTAGTTCAATGACAGCCGTTTTGCCAGAAACAGTCTGAACCAACCTGCGCCACGTCGAATTTCCTTGGCGGCGCAGGATTTCTACCAGGCGATATAACCATTGAGCCAACTGTTCATTATTTGTCATTTGTCCTTCGTCATTTGTTGATTGTTCATGGTTCATTGTTCATGGTTCATTGGTAATCCTCTTCCCCTGCTTCCAGACGCGCCATGGCGCGTCTCTACATTGCTTCCCCATCTCCCCCGTTTCCAGTTACGAATAAGTTGGAATCGGTGGTAAATCCGGTGCTTCCTCCAGGTTGCTCATGTTATCCGCATCAATCTCCCCTGTCGTCAGAAAACGGAAGGTTTCCTGATACAAACTCTTCCAGAAACGGTTCGTCATCCCCTGACTCACTTCTATCGGGTCTATCATAGGATGAGGTACAAGGTCACTGGCTGGATAGAGATAGTAGCAGTGTCCCTTGCCTTTCGCCCCGATTTGGTCAAAGAATCTCTGGTTAGTTTTCAGATCAGCCGCGTCTTCGTTCTCTGTTAATACCAAAAATGTGGGGATATTCTCTAATGTTTCTCGGTTTTTATCACTACGAACAAAGGCACCAAAACGGTTAGCAGCAGTTAAACAGCCCACCGGAAAACTAATATTTTGCTCCCAAGAAAATTCTCTCAAATCTAAGGGACCCGTGAGGTTAATGTAACGCTCATTAACTTCATTAGACACTTCTAAAAGCGGAGCATAAGCCACCACCTTTTTTATTCGATCCGGTCGAGACGCCGCTAGTCCGAGGGCAACGGCACCACCAACAGAGAGTCCCACCGTATAAATTGGTCCTGGCATCGCCTCTAATTCTGCCAAACGTTCCTGGGCATCGGTTAAATACTCCATATGAGACGACGTGAAATAGCGATCAAAATCCGGGTCATTGGGTCGCTCAATTGCCAATGCCATATCCAATAGCTGGGGTGCCATTTTGATGATCCGACCAATCAGTGCCATCTTCTGAAACGTTGTCAATCGTTGAAATTGCCCTTGCGATTTATTATCACGATTGGACAAGAAAAGGTCTAAAACGGCATCTTCTCGGGCTTTTCCCCGTAGAGGATCACGAAATTCGGGTTTGAGGTCAACTTGGGGCCAATAATTATCAGGTGGCATAAAACCATGACCCGCCAAAGGAATTTGATAGATATTGAACCCGTTGCGAAACAGGTAGTCACCTATCAGAAACATTTGCATTGGTTTGGCAGAGAAGCCATGAAAGATCATCACTGTCCCGTGAATAGATTCTCCCGGTTCATGCATCTGATAAAAGGGAGCCACTCCTTCACGTTTGTCTGGGTGATAGAACCAGGAAATGTAGTAATTTTCAATCGCTTTTTTGGTTTGAGCGATTTGAGCAGCCGTTGGAGTAATCATGGTGTTTCAGTGTAGAGTGTAGAGGGTTGAGTGTTGATCCTGGGCTTCGCTTAAGGACATAGTTTTGACCCTTGGCTTCACTCCCAGGAACTTGGTTTTGATTGGTAGAGGCGGATTGGCTACTATCGTTTCTGCTTTCACCAAACTGGGACTAAACCCGCCTTGACTGAGTTATAAATTTACCAGAAACTTCTTTGATTCGGGTATCACAATTCTCAACTTTTATATGGATTTATGTTACCCAGTAGAAAATTATGGAAACGTCTATTGCTCTCCGTATTTATCTAATAGAGCTTTGAATTTTTCCAGATTTTTAGGTCGGTAGTCAAAAACTTTTTGCCAACGTTGTTTAACACTCTCATGCAGCTCATTAAAGTCATCACTTACTGTGCGGCTTATCTGTCCAGTTTTGAATGTTAATCGACCGATAAAACTCTGCGGCTCATTGCTGAACATGATAGTTGGGTCAGGGTGAATACCATATTCGATGACGGTTGGATCAAGTTCCAAACCTAGACGTTGTTGCTGGCGCAATTGCTCAATAGAGTCAAGCATCCACAGCAATGCTCCATCGGATAAACCAGCTTGTTCTTGAGAACCACCGCCCACTGATCCATGAACGCCGGGAAACCAGACTTGACGTAGGAATTGATCCACAGGTTGACCCTTATATTCGCTCTTGCGGCTTATCTCCATGGGTGTAACGTTGAAAACCTCACGCTGCTCATCAATAGCAACAGCATGTAGCGCATTCTTAATAATTGGACTCAACGAAGTATCGTGGAATGTGTATTTCTGGTTAACCTTTCGGTCTAAGGACAGAAAGTCTGATAAATCGGGAATGCCGAGGGAACCGACTGTGTCCCAGCAGCCAAGAAGCGTAATCGGAACTTGTTCGGCTTTATTTTTCTGGCGAAACTGTTCCATCTTGTAGGAATCGGGTTTATCTTCACTCTTACGGGAGCGATAGTTTTCGTAAGCTTCAGGAGCTTTGCGGATCTTTTCTCGCGGTAATAGCCCTGAATTAAAGATCATTCCTGCTAAGCTGCGAACCGTATAAGCACCGCGACTAAAACCGAATAAATAAATTTCATCGCCGGGTTCATAGTTTAAACAAAGAAAGCGATAGCCATCTTGTATATTGCGATCAATTCCTTTACCAAACGCACCACCCAAAATCTTGGCAAATGGGTTCTCTGTACCAATCCCCTCATCATAAAAGACCAGCTGGGCAATATTTTGACTACAGGTTGCTTTAACGGCTTGGGCAAGCTTAACCACATTCGTGGGATAAGGACTCGTTAGTTTTTGCCAGGTTCCGTCACAGCAAACAATCAGACGCTTCATTAATTATCTCTACTCCTAAATTTGCATAAACGGTAGATTCTCCCTTGGCTATAGTGACTGATTTAAGGATCTAAGATGAACCAGGTTAGCGCAACTGAAGCAATCAGTAACCCGACTAACAGTAAATTTCCCAGTAATGAAGGGGGTTGACGAATATTTTGTCGTTTGACTAGCAAAGAGACTCCCCCCTGATTATCGGCAAGTAGGTCATCACTGATAAAAAAGCTGACCTCACTGCCAAATTTTAGGGTAAATGAGGTGTTTTTTGCTTTAGAACGAGCGAGTTCTGGTGTTGCATATACACCTGTCGTGGGTACACTAACGACAAATTCACTGGAGGTTATGTAGTATTCATTGAGCCATCCAGTAGTACAATTTTCGCCATTTTCATCACATTCATAGACGAAACTCCAACGACTCCAGGCATCATACATGCCACCTTGAGATTGACCAATAAACTGAACTTCATAAGTGCCAGGTTTCAAATATTTGATGACGGGATTATTATTGTCGTTGACTCGCGCATCAATATTAATAATTGTCACATCACGAGAACGAGTCAAAAGGGATTGCCCGGATTGAGCTTGATTGGTCATAGTTCACCCTCTATAAATGCTGCAAATAGTTGCTCAAAAAGACAGTTCAGCTTAATGGATTGCTAACCTTCAAGCTTCTATAATGTCTGATATGTTACCCTTAAGCCAACCTTCGTTTGTTTTTCTTAATAAAACAAGTTGAATCAGTTATGCAACTGTATCTATTGGGTATGAGTAGCGAGCAAGAGGCTCGCACTACTAGGATGAGAGTCATGCTTGACATTAAGGTTTAAAGACTGAACCGCTTATTCTTCCCCAACTCCCCTGAACCAGGGGAGGAGGTAGAGTTTCACGTTTCGTTGGCAAATGCGATATAAGCACTACCCGCATAAGGACGCCCTTGAGCATCTGCATTATGCGCCCCGGTGATGATGACACCCTGACTCAAGGCAACGGTATACCCAAACCCGTCTTGGGGTTGCACCTCTGGGGAGTATAATTTCTGTTTTTGCTGCCATGTTCCCTGATTGAGTTGGAAAATGTAGGCGCTTCCGGCATCAGAAGTCCCGACGACAGCTACTTGTCCCTGAATGGCGACCGAACAACCGAAGCCATGGCGACGCTGTAAGTCATCGGGTTGCAGCTTCTGTTTTTGTTGCCAAACTCCGTTTTCACGGTGGAAAATGTAGGCAGCGCCAGTATCGGGATACCGTTGGGCATCAACACCATAAGCACCGACAATCGCCACCTCGCCACTGATAGCGATCGCATTCCCAAAATTATCCCCATATTGTAAGTCAGCAGGTTGCAGTTTCTGTGTTTGTTGCCACACCCCGTTCTCTAACTGGAAACTATAGGCACTCCCGGCAAATTGACCGCCATCTGCTTTGGCAAGACGCGCCCCGATGATCGCCGTGTTGCCACTAATCGCCACTGCACCACCGAAACCATCCCCACGCTGTAAGTCAGCAGGTTGCAGTTTCTGTGTTTGTTGCCACACCCCATTCTCAAGCTGGAAAATATAGGCACTCCCGGCTTCAGGACGACTTTCGGCGTCTACCGTATAGGCACCAACGATCGCGAAATTGTCACTAATCGCCACCGCACTCCCGAAGCAGTCATTTCCCTGTAAATCAGCGGGTTGGAGTTTCTGTTTTTCCCGCCACACCCCGTTTTCGCAGTGGAAAATATAGGCGCTCCCAGCATTCGGGCGATCGGGGGAATCGCTAAGATAAGCACCCACAATTGCCAGATTTCCCTGAATCGCCACTGCATTGCCAAAGACATCTTGACGCCCAAACCCCGACGGTTGGAGTTTCTGTTTTTCTGTCCACACGCCGTTGGTATGTTGGAAAATATAGGCATTGCCTACAGCCGGAGAGCCATTCACTTGAGCCAGACGCGCTCCAATAATCGCTGTCTCGCCACTCATGGCAATCGCGCTGCCAAAAATCCCTTTTTCGGGTAAATCTGGGGGTTGTAGCTTCTGTTGAGGCTGCCAGGTTGGGCAAGGTATGACTAACGGCATCCAAGCTTTGACCGAGGTGAACCCAGAATTATTCAGATTTTCAATCACGGCATCCGGAGACGCGCCTTTATATCCGACAATTGACCAAGCGCCGCGAAATTCTAAGTGATCAATCAGACGGCTACCGATCGCGCGACAGGCATCTTTGGCAGCTTGGGAGAGATTGACACTGGCATCATCTTTGAGTGCGATCGCCACAATCTTACCATCGGGTATCGCTTCAATCGTTTGGGCAAAGGCATCCGCAACAGATGCATCCGCAAACAAGTCAAACGAACCCGCCAACAGGGGTTTGCCAGTAGCAGGTTCAAAAACCACCACATTTAACCCGCGCTGATATCCCCCCTTAATGGGGATGACATATCCATTCCGGCTAATATGAGTTAAAAAGCCGTACTCTCCACCCGCCGATGTCGCCGAAATCGTCGCCGTGTCCGCAAAAAGGGAGGGGAGCGTAAAGGAACGAGAACAGGTGACGCCATGCTCATCTGATAACGCTTCAGTCGCCGTTCCCGGTGTCGCTCCCTTTTGACCAATCATCGCCCAAGAACTGCGAAATTGTAGATAATAAACCCAATACGCCCCCAACGCCGCACAAGCATTTTTTGCCCGTTCATCCAGATAGACAGTCCCCTCATCCTGTAGCGCGATCGCCACAATTCGACCAACAGGTAGACTCTCCATCCATTCCGCGAAGGCGATCGCACAACTGGGATCACCAAAGGTATCAAAGGTGGCGCTACCCAGCTTTTGACCCGTTACTTCATGGATAACCGCCACATTCAGTCCGCGATTGTACGGGTCAAACCCGAATTCTGCGTCATTGACAGTAATCCGAGCCGAATTTCCCTGGTGATAAGCCGCCGACTGGACAGTGATATGGAGATGGGCTTCGTTATGGTTCATTCCTTTGTTCTTCCTTCACCCGCATCTGAAAATTTGGTTTAACAATATCATTAGCCGAAGGTAAGTAGGGGGGGACAATTACAGTTAACCGTGAGGTTCGTCATTCGTCATTTGTTAGGGAATAGGGAATAGGGAAGGTAGAGTTTTGAGTTAACCTCCTCATCTCCCTCATCTCCCTCATCTCCCTCATCTCCCTCATCTCCCCCATCTTCCCCATCTCCCCC
>CAZNNK010000051.1:0-14161 GCA_964574085.1 uncultured Coleofasciculus sp. | reverse complement strand
TTCACCCCGATGAAGTTCCCGCCGTAGTACAACGGCATATCAAAGACGGACAACCCGTGAAGGCGATGCTTTATCGGAAATATCATTAACGGTGGAGATTGTCATTCGTCATTCGTCATATTTGCGAAGCGCTCTAATTGTTCATTAGATAGATTGTACGGTGAAAATGGGCGCACGCCGAAAATGGGCGCACGCCATGCGCCCCTACAGCTTTGAGGATGTAATGCTAATTCATCAAATAAGGTGTGCCGAGCTACTATTAACTTCCGTGGTACTCGTGGGTTAAAAAGGGAACATCCACAACTTCACTCTCAACTTCTCCCACCTGAACTTTAAGCCCAACGCCGCCAGCTTTAGTGCGGATATAGGCTAAACCAAAGTAACCTTGTTCAGTTTGAGTACAACTGGTTAACTTACCCACTTTTTCCCCATCCACGGTAATTACGGTTCCCGGTTCCACAGGTGCTGGTAAACGCACTCCCCACAATTGCTGTTTGACGCCTTTGTAAGTATTTAATCGCGCGATCGTTTCCTGACCGATATAACATCCTTTCTCAAAGGAAATCGTACTCCACAACCCCGCTTCTAGGGGATTGTAATCCTCTGTCAGTTCATAATCGGGAAGTGGGCGTCCCTGTTCAACTCGCAACTGTTGCCACACGCGATCGCCCATTGGTGTAGCATTGGCTGTAGTTAAGGTTTGCCATAACTTTGCTGCATCGCTGGTGGGAACAATAAGGGTATATCCGGGGAGTGCTAAACCACTTCCTCTAGCAATTCGCACGTCTATATTATTCAGCGTGAGATGTTGATGACTGGCATACGCCTCACCAATCGGTAACTGGACACCAAGTTGGGTCAACAGGGTATCACTATCGGGTCCAACTAGGCTAAACATAGCACTATCCTGGGAGATATCCGCCAATTCCACCCGATCCATGGGAAAGATATAGCGATCCAGCCATTCGAGTAACTGTTGACGCCGATTGGGAGATACCAACAGTAATACCGCCTCTTCAGTGACGTAAGCGGTTACCAGATCAATAGTACGGGCAGTTGAGGTCACAAAAACTGTATCACACCCCTGTCCCGGTTTCAGGTTCTGGAAATCATTGGTACTTTGATTATGCAAAAAGCGCAGTCTATCCTCATCAGAGATTTTCAGCAATCCCCAATGGGATAAGTCAACTAAAGCCACCCCTTGACGCGCTGCTTGTAGGGCGGCTGCATCATTGCCGAAACTGGCTGGCGCTTGCACCTGGGCTGGATCAAAGGTTGCTCCTGCACTACGCTGTATCTCTTGTAAGGTTTGGCTCATACGTCAAATCCTGTGGTTAACCCAATACGGCTTGGTTAATCAAAATTGTAGAGGAAAAGATGAACAGAGAAAATAGTCGTTGGCAATTTGAGAAAAAATCAACCACTAAACCTTTTTCTGTGCTTGCAAGTGAGTAACTAGATGATGTACTGTTGTTGATGGGTTATTACTTTCTGATAATTGCTTTTCTAATTTTTGAGCATTCGCAATAGCTTGATCAAGTTTTAATTTAAGTGAATTGTAGTAACCTGAGTTGCTTTTATCATAATCTTCAAGACCGACTTGCTTCAATTCCCTATTTAACTGCTCGATCACTTGTTTGCAATTTTCAAAGGGACTACTCGTATAGCGATAATGGAGTAAAAACCAAAACTCAAAACATGGAATAGACAGAATTAGCTTAATTGTATGGAACCGATCCATATCGACCTTTTAGATAACCTTTTTGTAATGATTCATCCTCACAAGGCTTAAATTCATGTAATGAGTAGAGTTTGGTCATACTTTTATCTTTTTCCGTAAACCATATCTGATCTGGACGGAAAATTTCTCCATCGAGAAGACTCGTATCATGAGTTGTGAATATCAATTGAGCCAGGTTTTTATTTATGTCGGGATTGCTAAACATTCTAGCTAATGCTGTTGATAAAACTGGATGTAGGCTTCTATCCAGTTCATCAATCATTAAAAGCTCTCCATCTTTAAGAACGTTCAGCCAAGGTCCAGCGAGTTCAAATAAACGCTGTGTTCCTTCAGATTCATCATCCATATCCAGTGGCACGACTTTTTCAGAATCCATCATCTTATGCATAGCTTGAATTCCTACAATATGCAAGTCATCCGCATTCATTTTTGGTATTTTATTATTATTTTCATTTTTTTGAATAACATCTGTGATATTTTCTAGGACTATTTTAATTTCATCTGGCAAGGACGAAAAAGATCGTCTTTCTATCTCTATATCTGATATACCAATATCTGCTTGAATAATAAGATTAACAACTTCTTTGCAAAATTCTTTGTCTTCCTGACATCTATCAGCAGTGTATGGACTAGAAAAATCTGGACTAATCAGATTTAAGTTTTTTCTAAACCACTGAAATACTTTTGTAAGCTGAGGATGATTATTTTGAGCAGCATGAGAAAGAAATAACGAATTGGAACGCACAAATTTTTTAATTCGTTCTTTTTCTCCTTTTAATCCCGCGCCAAACGACCATTCATAGCCATCATCTGCCTTGAAATCTGGATTTTCTGGATTATAGGTACGAGAAAACCAAGTCTGGGTACGCCCTTTCGGATAGGCAAGTAGCCACTCTTCATAAACTCGCTTTTGATCTAAAGTCAGTCCGTATTCATAACGAATTTGATTATTTATAAAAATAACTTCAAAGCTAGTGGGTTGTTTTTTTGATTCAGCATTCAACAAAAAGGGTTCAATATCAAACTTATCACCCATTTGCATACGAGATGCTGAACTAACCACAATATTCCGTAATGTCTGCATGGCTCGCAGTAAATTACTCTTGCCAGAGGCATTCGCACCATAGATTACGGCACTGGTGAGTAAGCGTAAATCTTTCGTCTTCGGCATAGGGAAACTATTACTACTGAGCATCGCTTCATCTTCGGAAGCCACCATACTGAAGGTTTGCCGTTCTTTAAATGAACGATAATTTTCTACACTGAACTCAACCAGCATAACCGATTCTCACTTCATAAACTATTGAGTCTCAAGCCAACATTACATGACAAAATCATAGCGGTTATTCTACTCTATAGTGTATTTTGGGTTTAATAGTTTCGAGCTGAATATCAGTTTTATTCAAGGGAGGTTTATAGACTCGAATGGCATCGATAGGTACTTTTCCAGGTTCTAAAGGAATAATCTCAAGAGTATGTTGTTCATTTTTCAGTCCTTGAGCTAGGGTAACTGTAGACTCTCGCTCAAAGCCTCTGAACTGAGGTTTTTGATAAATATCTGTTCCCAGAAGCTGAGAACTAAATTTTAACTCGTACCCTGGTTGAATTGGTGAAGATTTACCTCTAGGCGTTTTTAACCACCAATGTTCTGGAAGAATGACGACACGCCCAGAATTAGAAATAAATGCTTCTTTATTGTTTCCTACTCCATCCACACCAGTCTTTGTACCAGTAAGCTTAAACGTGAAATGGAGTTCTTCTGACTCTTGAGAGTCTACACTAAGAATTGTGATTGTCCAGTCTTCTTCTATAGGTGGTTTCTGCCAACTTATGCGAAAAGGGGCGCTCACATCCCAGGGCCAATCTATTTTGGGGCTATAGTTCGGACGGGTAAAAATATATAATTCGGGAATTTCAGAAGGAGGCTTACCATCAATCAAAACTTTAGCATTAGCTGTACCAAAAGGACTAGAAATCACATCTATTCTATTTCCGGTAAATTCCAGAGTTAATTTACCATTTTTATAATACAAATCTTGATTTATTTTATATGTTTTTACCCTATCTAACCAAGGATCATTTGCGTTTGGATTAGCTATTAAATTATTTTTCACTAATGCAGCCATTAAAAAATTACCATGGTCATTTAAATGAATATTATCTCGAAGTAATTGACTGGGGTGATAATTATTGTCTAATAAATAATGACGCCAATTTGACCGCACATCTATTAATTCGCATTGATATTTTTCTGCCATCCTAGGTAGAAAAATATCATTCATAAAACTTGACCAATTAGCATCAGCTTTTTCTGGGTCACTTTTGGCTCCAAAGTGATCTGTTTGTATCGCTATATCCGCCGTTGTTAGCACTCGCATCGCCTGGATAATTTCTTCATATTTATAATGATTTCCATAGACATGAAAAATAACTAAATCTGGATAAAAGGATAAAATATCTCTTTCCACATTTAACACTAATCGCTGAGCAGCAAAACCTCCAATAGCCAAGTTTTTTGTGACAATTTCAGCATCATGGAAACGGCGTTTTAAATCGGCGGCTACTTCTTTCCACCAATTACCACGAGTAATAGATTGTCCATAAAATAATACTCTTACCGTATGACGTTTAAGAGGATTACTTTGAGATAATAACTGCATAGAACGAGCTAAATTTAACCCAAGATTTGATTGATCGGGTAATTCTGGTGCTGGATAGACAGGTTGACCATCGGTGTAGCGGTTCGCCAACAAAGAAACTTGATCGGGTAAACAAGGCAAAGTTGGGTTCACATTATTTGACAAAAGTCCACAAAATTGACTGATTCTAAATGGCTGAACACCTTGCTTTAATCGCCCATACGCTTGAGTTTTCCTGTTACTATTCGTCTGTGCCAAAACCTGAGTTGTAGAGAAAGGTAGAAGAATTGGCGTTGTAGTAGCACCCAGAATAGTAATAAGAGCAGTGAGAGCTAATTTGGGTAGTTTTCCAGCTATGTTATTAATTCTATATCCCTGATTCGCTGCCGACATAACCAATAGAGCGCCAGTCCAGTCATCCTAACCATAACATGACCAGGGACATTCTGGCGCTCATTCTTAACGGAAAAGCAGGCTTTTGACTAGTAGTGAACCGACGCGGCTAGTCCATTACATCAATGAAACTAAGGATGAGAAATCCTCAAGACGCCCCTACTAATCCACTATGGCGCAGTAAGGGTTCCGTACTCGGTTCCCGTCCCCGGAATTGCTTGAATACCTCCATGGGTGGTATACCACCGCCTAATGCCAGCACTGTATCCCGATACCGCTTCCCGGTATCCGCCACGGCGGTTTCATTCTCTAAACCAACCTCCTCAAAGGCGGCGAAGGCATCTGCACTCAAGACTTCTGCCCATTTGTAACTGTAATATCCAGCCGCATAGCCGCCCGCAAAGATATGGGAAAAGGCACAGAGGAAGGAATCTTCAGGTAAGGGTTGTAACACTGTGGTAGTTTTGGCAATCCGGTGACGGACATCACTGGGACTTTCTTCCCCTCCTGGCTGATAACGGTGGTGTAGTTCGATATCCACCAAACTAAAGTGCAATTGCCGTAACATGGCACTACCACTCATGTAAGTCCGGGCTGCCAAGAGTTTCTGATAATAATGTTCGGGTAGGGATTCTCCCGTTTCGTAGTGCTTCGCCATGCCCATCAGCGTGGGGCGATCGTAACACCAGTTTTCCATAAACTGGCTGGGTAGTTCCACCGCGTCCCATTCCACATTATTAATTCCGGCTGCACTAGCATAATCCACTTTGGTGAGCATGTGTTGCAACCCGTGACCAAACTCGTGGAATAGGGTTTCGACTTCACCAAAGGTCATTAAGCTGGGTTTACCATCAATCGGTGGCGTTTGGTTGCACACTAAATAGGCAACAGGTAAGCGCGTTGTCATTGTCCCCGCTTCCGTGAGTTTGGCACGCCCCACACAATCATCCATCCAAGCCCCCCCACGCTTCTCAGCGGGACGACTGTAGGGATCTAAATAGAAAAACGCGATCGCACTTCCTGTTTCATCGGTAACTTGGAAATAGCGGACATCTTCATGCCAAACCGGGGCTTGTCCATCCGCAGGCGTAATGGTTACCCCAAATAGTCGCTTGATTAAGCCAAACAAACCATCCAGCACTTGAGGTAACGGAAAATAAGGACGCAATTCCTCAGCACTGAAGGCAAACTTTTCTTCCCGTTGACGTTCTGACCAAAAACTGATGTCCCAGTGTTTCAACTCATTAGCTTCGGGGACACCTTTAGCCGCCGCAAACACTTTCAACGCCTCTAAATCCTTAACCGCCGCATCGTAGCTAGCACCACGAAGTTCTTCCAGTAATCCCTCCACCGCCTCAACATTCGGTGCCATTTTGCTGGCAAGGCTTAATTCAGCATAACTGCTAAACCCTAACAGCTTGGATTTTTCTTGACGCAGTTCTAAAATTCGCTCAATTAGGGGACTATTATCCAACTCCCCAGAAGAGGCGCGACTGACAAAGGCTTTATAGAGTTTCTCCCGCAAATCCCGACGGGTACTGTGCTGCATGAACGGGATGTAACTGGGATAGTCCAGCGTGATGCGCCACGGACCGGCTTCCGGAGTCGCCTTTTCTTCCCCGGCAGCGCGGGCGGCTTGAGCAGCTAAACTCTTTAAGCTAGGGGGTAAACCCTCGACCTCGTCTGGAGTGGTTAGGGTCATGCTAAATGCCTTGGTTGCATCCAGGACATGGTTAGAAAACTTCGTGGATAGTTCTGCTAACTCCATCTGAATTTGGTTGAAGCGCTCCCGTACTTCCCCTTCAAGTCCGACACCCGACAGTTCAGCATCTCGAATGGCAGCTTCTACGATGCGTTTTTGGGCTGGCTCTAAGCTACACCATTCATCCCCATCCTGCAAGGCTTTAAAGGCTTTGTATAAGGGTTGACTTTGGTTAAGCCTGTTGATGAATTGGACAACTTTGGGTTGAACCGTTTCGTAAGCCTCACGCAGTTCGGGACTATTTTTCACCCCCATCAAATGACCCACGATGCTCCAACTCCACCTGAGGCGTTCTGTCAATGCTTCTAGGGGTTCCACTAAACCGTCCCAGGTTGGTATGACCTTTTCCTCTAGGGCGGCTAATTCCTGCTCGAGTTCAGCTAATAGCTGCGTCATCGCAGGCACAATATGGTTTGGCTCAATCTGGTCAAAAGGGGGGAGTCCCTTGCCACGGCGTAATGGATTCTCAGTCACAGTTGGATTGGCAATCATGAGTCGTATCAGGTTACAAAATCAGACTGAAACAGCAGTAATAGTGATACAAGGCAAGCAGCTTTTTACCACCCGACTTGGATCAAACTCATGCCTGACGCTTCCCTGAGGAAGCCGTGAGGCGCGAAAATTAAATACTTAGCAAGAAGATTTTGTTCAGTCAGTGATCCTTATCATCGTGAAGATTAATTTGATTAATGTCAATAATGACGAAATCCTTGTAGTGCGAGCATCTTGCTCGCTACTCATCAAGCATCTTGCTCGCTACCTATTCCCAATTTCAATGCGTGACCACATAGCTGGGGCGGGTTTAGCTAAATCTGGGTGTATTAACAGTTACGTGTCTTCTCCTGAATCGGGTAGCATCCTGCACGGATTATGGCATTACCGAACCCGGGAACATGTACCCCAGCTCCCCCAGCTTTTCCTCACCACAAGACATATTCAGCCAACCCTACTTACGCTGAAATACCGATGAGAAACGTTCCTTGACTTGGCTAACAGTGGATTGAATCAAAGTCCCTGGGGTTGCTTGGGGACGAGTTGCCACAACGATGGGTTCATCTTGAAACTCTTTGAGTCGATGACCATATTCCAACTCGCTTTGGCGCTTCCGCAGCTTGGGGAATAGCCGAAATATTCCTTTGAGTAACTCCTCTTCTTGCTCAAATAACGCCTGGTTGATTTGACTGCTGCGATTCACTGCCATTGAGCCAGCCGGTAACCAGTTTTTCTCTCCCTTAATCCGGACATAGATATTGAATTCCGGTAATCCCGACTTTTGCATTTCATCATACTTGCGGGAAGCGGCTGCCCGTTTGACTTTATTTTTCTTGGCTTTGTGCTGTTTAGGTTGGACTTTGCCAAAGCCGAGTTGGGTGGTCATATTTAGTTCCTCTGATTGCGTATTAACAAAAGTTTACATCATTCTCAGGAAACTTGTGCTGCCGACGTTTGCTGATGAGTCTGAAATAGAGACGCTCCATAAAACAAAGGGCGCACGTCGGTGCGCCCCTACAGATAAAAATTTTTTAAGTTGAACCTAGGGAAGCTTAAGGAGTGGTTTCAGAAGTTGAGTCGTCCTCAGCTTTAGGTTCAGTCGTCTCGTCAGACATTTCTTTATCTTCAGTCGCCTTTTCCATGTCTGCCTTGTCTTCAGTTGCCTTGTCAGACATGTCTTTCTCTTCCGCCGCTTTATCCATGTCTCCCTTCTCTTCGGCTGCCTTATCGGTTGCAGCAGGAGCGGCATCTTCAGTCGCTGCGTTATCAGGGTTAGCTGGCTCAGTTTCCTCGATAGTCGTACTATCATCCGTTTCTGGGGGAGCGCTACAACCTGTGGCTAATCCCAAACTTAAAAGTGAAGCGATGGCAAATGTAGTCAGGTATTTAACGGTCATAGTCACACCTTATTTGGTATCCTAATAGGTTAGGCTGGCCAGACAATTACTGGCTTAAATGCAATTAAAGCGCATAAAAGGGAATTTTGGTGAAAAATTTAGTATTTTCTCAAAGAAT
Organism: uncultured Coleofasciculus sp.; assembly: GCA_964574085.1. Taxonomy (GTDB): domain Bacteria; phylum Cyanobacteriota; class Cyanobacteriia; order Cyanobacteriales; family Coleofasciculaceae; genus Coleofasciculus. Next base: position 5,619 of record CAZNNK010000051.1, on the reverse strand, counting down.
TACAAAAATTGTGGTGATTATGCCTCATAAGAGCGCTTTTTGTGCTATAATCGCCTAATTTAACCTCCGAAGAATCAAAATTAGCCTACTTTTACCAACCAACAGGATACACTCAGATTTTTTCTTCCTGGCAGACTCAGACACTGGGAAACTGATCCAGAATTCATCAAAATAAAAATAAACCCATCTAAGTTGCATGAGCGAACATGAACCGTTGGCAGTTTACTGAAGCCTTTGAGGGATTGACACCACGACGCAGGCAAGTGCTGAAATTGCTATTGGCTGGCGTTTCAGATCAGGATATCGCTCAATCGTTACATATTGAGACATCAACGGTGAGAAAACACGTTGAGAATATCTGTTCAGCTTTTAGGCTGAGAAATGAGTTTCCGGATGAACGGCGTTCTAAACGAGGAGAGTTAATTGCGCTGTTCGCTAAATACCAACCTGAACTCGTAACCGGGCAAATTTTGAGTGTGACTCACCAGATGTCATCTGAAGTTGTAGATGATGATAATCGCCAGATAGTCAGACACGACGATACAGAAATTCGCGTGACGAGTGAAGTGAAATTAACGGTTAAAGATGTGTCCGATTCTCCACTTGACAACCGCGATATTTTTATTCTGATTGATCAGAGTGGTTCTATGGTGAGAAAGGATGAAGATACCGGAAATCAAACTCGGTATGAATATCTAGCGGAAGTTGTGGAAGGACATATCGCCGCCATTCTGTCAGTCAGTTCTGAATTAGGGACTAAAGCGAATGAAACCATTGCTATGAAGCCGGGGGAATTGGCTGACAATCGCGTTTCGGTTTACTTCTTTAGCAGGGAACGAGTCAAACCCAAGTCCATTGTGATTAACGATGCCTCCCAGGTTTGGAAGCTGTTTGTCAAAAACCAACCCAAAACTAAAACCTTTGTTGCGCCGACTTTAAATCATTGTGTTAATACTTGGTTGACCGAAGGTAAACCCAATGGGAAAGGAGCATTTTTTATTATTTATACCGATGGTCAGTTTGACGATGAAGAGGGCTTTGTTCGATGTATTGCTTCAGCTTGCACCAAAATTGAAAATCATAAAGATATCAAGTTTTTTGTTTTGGGATTAGGGAAAGATATTGATATTGAACATTTCTTGGCGTTAGACTTTAATGTTAATCAGACGATGAAATTTAATATTTTTGTCTTTGATTTAGTCAACGAAGTCGATGATATTATTGAGCTTTTACAACGCCAGCTCACTGATGATCCCTATCTAGCATTTCCGGATTGGGTCAGAATTCGTCATCCTGATTTAGTTGAGAAGGTGATTCAAGGGAACAAGGAACAGGGGTGATGAGGGAGATGAGGGAGATGAGGGAGATGGGGAAGATGGGGGAGATAGGGGAGATGGGGGAGATAGGGGAGAGGATTACCAATGAACCATGAACCATGAACAATCAACAAATGACAAATGACGAATCAACCAACTCGACGTCCCATAATGACCAAATCACGCTCAATGTGTCCCATATCTGCTATTTGAGGTAAATAACCCCAACGTTGAAAATCATGTTTTTCAAACAGGTGCAGGCTGGGTTGGTTGTGAGCAAAGATTAAGGCAACTAAGGTATGGAGTCCTAACTTGGGACTCTGGTTAATGGCGCGTCGCAGCAATTGTTGTCCTATCCCTTGACGCCGAAAATCGGGAGACACATAGACGCTAAGTTCAGCCGTAGCATGGTAGGCTGGGCGGACTAAGAAAGCCTGAAAACTGAGCCATCCAGCAATTTGACTTGTAGAATTAGATCGTTCATGGCAGTCCATGACCCAAAGAGGATATCGGGTTGGAGTATGTTCTTGATACCAACTGATACGACTTTCAACTGAAATCGGTTCTAGATCGGCGGTGGCAATGCGACTGGGAACAGCTGAATTGTATATATCCACGATCGCGGGCAAATCTGCCTCAGTGGCGTCACGGATATACATTAAGGCAGGATTAGGGCTACAAATCATAGAATATTGGTGCTAAAGGGTCATCTGCAATGAAACAGGCTTCTTTTTTGTGGCACTATTGATTTTTCTGTTCACGTTCATCCTGATTATCGGGCAACTGCAAGGATTGGGCATTGGATTGGATACATTGACAGGGACGATGTTTACCCCAATTAACAGTGTGTCCTTTACAGACGTTCTCACGGTTAGTGCAACGGTGGGAAACACCATCCTCACGTTAATTGCCCTGCTCATTCTGTGCCGGATTCTAGATCACGCCGGATTATGGCGCGGGTTAGCGCTACAGCTAGCGGTTTTGGGGATCAGTCAAGGGCGTCTACTTTTCCTTTTATGCAGCCTTTTGGGGGCATTGGGAACGATTGTTTTGACTAATGTGGGTATGGCATTAATCTGGATTTCTCCAGTGATGGAGATCCTGTGTTTACTTCGCCTCCGGGCGAAAACCGTCTTCGCTGTTGTCTTTACGGTTAGTTTTATCACTGAAGCGGCTAGCTTATTGTTCCCTGTGAGCAATCCGGTTAACCTGCTTGCGGTAAACTACGGCGACATTTCAGGGTTTCGCTATAGTCTGGTGATGACCCCGGTGACATTCGTCGCGATCGCAACCAGTTTAGCGAGCTTCTGGTTCTACTTCCATCGGGACATTCGAGGCACCTACAAACTTACTCACCTGCCGCCACCACGCCAAGCCATTCGTGATCCGTTGGTTTGTCGATGGGGTATGGCTATTTTAGCCAGTCTACCTCTGGCATACTGGATTGCCCAAGACCATGCTCTGCCGACTTGGATCGTTCCGGCGATCGCGGCGTTGATTTTGCTAGGATTGGCGGGACGCTGGTTGTACCCCAATACCACGCCAATTATTTCTGTGGGCAACGTTTGGCAAGACATTCCTTGGCGATTGATTGGATTTAGCGTCCTGATGTATGGTGTTGTTTTGGGTTTAGGTCAAATGGGTATAAGTCATGCCATCACCTATCAGCTAGAAGCCCTCTCTAGTTGGGGATTAACCTTGACAGCCATCGGCACAGGCTTGCTTGCCACTGGGTTATCCAACCTATTTCACAATTTACCCACCGTCTTGCTAAATGCCGTAGCCATTTCCGACACAACCACTGATCCAGCGATTCGCGAAGTGATGAAGTACGCGAATGTGATTGGATGTACTCTAGGTGCCAAAATTACGCCTCTGGGTAGTTTATCTACGTTAATTTGGTTCCAGGTTTTAGCGCGTCAAGGGTTACGCCTACACTGGTTGTACTCTATTCGCCTTAGCCTAATTCTGACGTTACCCATTTTATTTCTCAGCTTACTGAGTTTAGCTCTATGGCTTCCCTGGCTGATTGTCTAAGTTTTGATTTGTCTTTTGTCTTTTAACTTGAGAGAATAAAGCTAGCGATAAAAATCCAAAAGCTTTATCATTACTCAAGGGTGTATCTGCTTGCCTGACCACAACAGCGTTTGACAAAAAATAGATAGACTTCAGACGTCTAGCTGTTATTCGGCTTTTCCAGATCACATAGCGACTCTGCCAAGTCGGTTTAGGTATTTGAGAGACCTGTAGTATCATTTTGAGTTTCTCTCACTCACATAATTGAGTCTCATCAATCCGGTAAGTAATCGATGATCATCCAAACAGCAGAACCCCCTATCCCTAAGTCTCAGGGAAATACAACACAAAAGCACCATGAGTTTTGTAGCAATCAAGACAAATTTTTAACCCTGACCCTCGATTTGTTTTTCATTGCCAGTCCTGATGGCTATTGGCAGCAAGTTAACCCAAGGTGTGAGCGAATCTTGGGATATAGTAGCCAAGAATTTAAAGCCCGCCCCTGGATTGAATGGGTGCATCCAGAGGATCAGCAGATGACCTTGAAGCAACTGCAACAGCTGAGGGACTGTGAGGAAATCGTCTCCTTTGAAAATCGCTACCGCTGCAAAGATGGCTCCTATAAGTGGCTGTTATGGAACATCACCTTATGCCACAAGCAGAACCAAATTTATGCGGTTGCTCGCGATAACACCCAACGCCGGGAAGCTGAAGCCGCACACCGGGAAAGCGAAGAACGGTTTCGTTTATTGGTCGATGGCGTTAAAGACTACGCCATTATTATGCTCGATCCCGAGGGTAAGATTGTAAGCTGGAATCCGGGTGCCGAACGCATTAAACAGTATCGCGCCGCAGAAATTCTCGGTCAACATGTCCATTGTTTTTATACCCCTGAAGATATCGCCCAAGGACAACCAGACAAGTCCTTAAAAATAGCCGCACAGCAAGGTCGTGTGGAAGAGGAAGGGTGGCGAGTGCGTAAAGATGGCTCCACTTTCTTCGCCAATGTAGTAATTACTGCCTTACGCGGAGAAGACGGACAATTACGCGGCTTCGCTAGGGTAACACGAGACATTACCGAACGCAAATTTGCTCAGGAAACCTTAAAACAAACCAATGATGAGTTAGAAAAACGAGTTGCAGAACGCACGGCTGAACTGTTGCAAATTAATCAACGGCTGAAACAAGAGATTGCTCTGCATCAACAAACTGAAGCCGCCTTGGCAGCCGAAACCCACTATGTCACGGATTTATTACAGAAGTTGCAACAAACTCAAACCAAACTGATTCATACCGAAAAAATGTCAAGTTTGGGGCAAGTAGTGGCTGGGGTTGCCCATGAAATCAATAATCCGGTCAGTTTTATTTACGGCAATATCGATTATGCCATCTGTTATCTGCAAGACTTAGTGCATTTAGTCGAACTCTATGGCATTCACTATCCTCAACCTGTCGCCGACATTCAGCAACAAATCACAGACATTGATCTAGATTTTTTGATGGCAGATATGCCAAAACTATTGGCTTCAATGAAGGTGGGAACTAACCGGATTCGGCAGGTAGTTTTATCCCTACAGAAATTTCTCAAAGCTGATCAAAATGAAATGAAGCCAGCCGATCTGCATGAAGGACTAGAAAGTACTCTGCTAATTTTACAACATCGGCTGAAACCCAGCGTTGAACATCCGGAAATTACTGTGATTAAGGACTATGGCACATTGCCTCCAGTCGATTGTTATGCAGGACAGATTAATCAAGTGTTTATGAATTTGCTGACCAATGCTGTAGATGTATTGGAAGCGTCAGGTGGAGATACTCCTCATCAAATCAAACTTAGCACTGAGGTTCAGGAGATTAATATTAAGAAACCTGGCGCGAGTTATTGCCAAAACGTACCTCATGCGGTGATTCGGATTGCCGATAATGGTCCGGGGATGAGTCAAGATGTTTGCCAAAAACTTTTTGAACCATTTTATACGACAAAATCTGGGGGCAAAGGAACAGGATTGGGTTTATCGATTAGCTATCAAATTATTGTAGAACATCATGGAGGTCAGTTAACCTGTCGCTCTCAACCGGGTATCGGCTCAGAGTTTGTTATCGCGATTCCGATTACTCAAATAACGACCAGGCGTCCTGAATTGTCACTTGCGCCAAGTTAAGTGTCATTCGTCTTATGTCTTATGTCTAAGAAGAGGGAACAGGGAACAGTTAATAGTTAACAGGTAAGGTCGAGTTTTGAGTTAACTTTCTCATTTTCTCTGTTTCTTTCATTCCCAATACCCAA
>CAZNNK010000050.1:0-14275 GCA_964574085.1 uncultured Coleofasciculus sp. | reverse complement strand
CGTTAGAAGCCCATCAAATCGCTCAACAGTTTCACCAACAGCATTGCCCCCAAAAGGCAAAACAAGTTTACCTGAATACATTAGCGGTTTATGCGGTCAAGACGTCTCTAAAATGCCTAGGAATTCCGACCAACTGGCAGGCGAGTGATAGTTGGAATCCGATCATGCAAACCTTGGCAAATACAGCCGACTTATTGATTAAAGATATTGGCAAATTAGAATGTCGTCCCGTCTTACCCAACGCGGCTAGCTGTCATATCCCCGCAGACGTTTGGTCTGACCGGATTGGGTATGTCGCGGTTGAGTTGAATCAAACCTTAACGGAAGCCAAGTTACTGGGATTTTTACCCAGCGTTAAAACCGAGGAAATTTCCCTAACTCAACTTATATCACTGGAACATTTATTAGACCAGCTTAATCCAGCCAGACAACCCGTACAACTCAGTCAATGGTTACACAATATTTTTGATGCGGGTTGGCAGACTGTGGAAAGATTATTCGATTCATCGCCAACCGAACTCACCTTTAATTTTAGAGGTTATACGCAAATCGCTAATCAGTTAGCCGAACCATCTGATCTGAAGATCACACGCGGGAAGCGACTGACATTAGGACGACGATATGATGATGAACAAGTCATATTAGTCATGAATTTGACACCAACCTCCGTATCAGAACTCGATATTTCGGTAGAAATTTATCCCACCAACGGTCAAACCTATCTGCCGAAAAACCTGCGACTGATGATTCTCGATGACACGGGAGAAACCGTGATGCAAGCTGAAGCCCGAAGCACTAAGCAAATTCAATTACAGTTTAGTGGAGAACCGGGAGAATGTTTCAAAGTCAGGGTGGCGTTAGCTGATATCAGCATGACTGAAATGTTTATTATTTGAACCAGAACCATGAACCATGAACTATGAACCATGAACACCATGCCCAAAAATTAGTAATCTTGAAACTCGATGGTGATTTTCAAAGCCACGGATTTCGAGTCACATTAGCCATTGGTCAGGATAAATCTCCGCCAGATCTTGAACTAAAAGGGCTATTAAACGCAGCGCCTGAATTAGCCGATCGCATCCAGTCTCATTGGCAGCATAAGTATCGGTGTATTAGCGCCCCCTATCGGATTAAACCGAAAAAAATTATCTATGATGGTTCAGTAAGTCAGCGCCTAAGAGACTGTCAAGACTCGGCGAATGAACTGCGCGATCGCTTGCAAGCCTGGTTAGATGGGGAAGGGTTTCGCCCCCTGGATCGGCGGTTACGAGAAGCCCTTAATCCTCAGGATACCATTCGCTTCTTAGTATCTACCAGTGACCCCCACCTACAAAAACTTCCTTGGCATTTGTGGGATTTTTTTGACCATTATCCGAAAGCAGAACTCGCCTTAACTGATCCTCAGTTTGAACGTCCGTCCCAATTGACCTCAAATCAGCGCACGCCTAAAGTAAAAATTTTAGCGATTCTTGGTCATAGCCAGGGAATTGATATTGAAAACGATCGCCAATTACTCGAAGCTTTACCCCATACCGATATTACTTTTTTAGTCGAAAAAAGCCGCCAGGATATTAACGACCAACTCTGGGAAAAACATTGGGATATTATTTTTTTTGCCGGACACAGTGAAACCGAAGGAGAAACCGGGCGGATTTATATTAATCAAACCGATAGTTTAACCATTGATGAACTCTGGTATGGGCTGAGAAAAGCCGTTGAACGCGGATTAAAACTGGCTATTTTTAACTCTTGCGATGGCTTAGGATTAGCCCGACAACTGGATGATGTCCAGATTCCGCAAATGATTGTCATGCGGGAGTTAGTTCCCGATCGCGTGGCGCAAGAGTTCCTAAAGTATTTTCTCACTGCCTTTGCTCAAGGTCAACCCTTCTATTTAGCCGTAAGAGACGCCAGAGAACGATTACAGGGATTAGAAAGTCAATTCCCTTGTGCCAGTTGGTTACCTGTAATTGTCCAGAATCCCACCCAAGTTCCGCCCAATTGGAACGATTGGATTAGCAACACGATCGCCAAACCCGTTAAGCGGAGGTGGCGAGGTTGGCAATTGGTACTGGGTGCAAGTGTCATGGTAACCAGTTTAGTCATGGGAGTGCGATCGCTAGGTTGGTTACAATCTACAGAACAGCAAGCCTTTGACCAACTCCTACAAATGCGTCCCACGCCATCCCTTGATTCTCGGCTATTGTTGGTTGAAGTTACGGCTGGAGATATCAAACAGTTAGGCGGTGAGTATCCCCTACATGATCGCACCCTGCTGAAACTACTGCAAAAACTAGACACCTATCAACCCCGCGCCATTGGTTTAGATATCTTTCGCGATCGCCCAGAGGGGGAAGGGCGGGATGAATTGGTACAATATCTGCAAACGAGCGATCGGGTGATTCCTATCTGTGTTATCCCGTCCCCCCAAATCCCGGAAGGGGTTGCGTCTCCCCCTGGAGTTCCCAAAGAACGGTTAGGATTTGCTGATATTGTGGTTGATCCCGATGGGATTGTTCGCCGTCATCTCATCGCCATGAAACCGCCAGCGGTATCCTCTTGTTCAACCTTCTATTCGCTGAGTTTTCAAGTCGCCCTACGATATCTGCAAGCCGAGGGAATCTCGCTTGAATTTATATCCAAAGATCAGTGGCAATTGGGTTCAGTTACCTTAACCAATTTAAAGGCAAACCCCGGATTTTATCAGGGCGGTGTCGGATTGGAAGGGTTTCAACTTTTACTCAATTACCGTTCCCCAGAATTTTCCCAAACGATGGTAGAACGGGTAACTCTGAGTGACGTTTGGGCAAATCGCGTGAATCCTGATTTTTTGCAGGATAAAATTATTTTAATTGGCATGACTGACCCCACCATTAAAGATGAATTCCAAACGCCTGGTAATCATGAAATGCGGGGGCTATTCCTGCATAGTCAAATGGTCAGTCAGATTATTAGTGCCGTTAGGGGAGAACGCCCCTTGCTGACGTTTTTACCTCTCTGGGGGGATTGGGTTTGGGTGTGGATGGGGTCAGTTGTTGGGGGTGCGATCGCGTGGCGCTATCGAGAGTCACGGGTACGCCTGGGATTAGCAGTGGGAATCACTATGGTAACGATTAATGGTATCGGCTGGTTTATTTTTATTCAAACTGGCAGTATATTACCCATGGTGCCAGCAACGCTAGCTGTATTCGCAACAAGTGGGAGTCTTGTGACTTACCAGGCATTTAAAACATCGCGATTTGATTAAACCCCTTAAACCTATGATTGCACTAAAACTTGCTTTAATCCTGGCGATAACCGTTCTTGAATTGACAAGTTATCGACCTTTTGTTCAAGCCCATCCTGTTCAAAAATTAGCAGATATTAAACAAGATCCTCCCCTTGACGACAGACCCCCTGACCGCAAACCCGCTGGAACTCGTGGACCTTGTGAACCGACGGATCAACCGTTTACCCCGTTATTACCGATTACAGACTCGGACTTCAAGTTTTCTGGCTTTACTTTAAAAGCATATCCCACGTTTTGGTTTTATATTCCCTATCAGAGTAACACAATTAATCGAGGCGCATTTTTTCTCGAAGATTTACAGCAAGGAACTCGAACCTATCAAGTCAGTTTTCAGCTTCCGGAAACACCAGGATTTGTCAAAATTAGCCTGCCGATTACAGCCCGTCCCCTAGAACTTAATAAACAGTATAGTTGGCAATTCACGCTTTATTGTGCATCTAATGATCCGACAGATTTCTCTCAAATCGTTTGGCATCAAGGCTTGATTGAACGGCTTGATCCTCAGCGGTTAGAAACGAAGACGGCAACGGCTTTGGTACTGGATCGGATGGAATTTTATCGGGATAATCGTCTTTGGTACGATATCTCAGCCGATTTAGTTCAAATCTATGACTTTCCTCTGGCTTGGCGTTATTTGTTACGCACCTTAGATTTAGAGGAACTGAAAAAAGAACCAATCGCGGGTTCAGTTCAGCCTATTGGCGATATTTGGGAACAGGAAACAGGGAACAGGGAACAGTAAGGGTTTGAGGTTTGTTAATATGTGGACATAAACTCAACTATATTAAGTTATGTAAATAGACCTTAAAGCCTTACAAATGACGAATGATGATTTCAGCCGTTAACGTTTATTGTCCCTACCTACTTAAACGTCCATTCTTGATTGCCAATACGGATAATATTTCCCGGAGTTAGGGTATAAGGTTGATGGGGAGTAAGCCGTTGTCCGTTGATAAATGTCCCATTAGAACTTCCCACATCCGTTAACTGATATTGGAGTTGACCTTGAGCATCTTGGGATTGGCTAATCTGAGCATGATAGCGGGAACTTAACCCATCATCGAGAACTAAGGTATTACTCGGTTCTCGTCCAATCGTGCAGGTGCTGGCGGATAAATTGAATTTCGCGCCCGATGCGTTGTGGATTAGACGCGCCTGTACTCCACTAGCGGGTTGGGCAATTATCGTGGGGGCTAATACGGGTCTATCTCTGACAGGGAGATTGGCTGGGGATTCTTCAGCGCTGGGTAAGGAATTGGGTTGAGGGGAAGTACCAAACGCGGGAGGATTCCCATTGGAGGACTGTGGTGCAACAATATTAACGTGTTGTATGGGAGGTGGGGGTATTACCGGACGACTGGCTTCGGCGATTTGCATTTTTAAGGCGGCTTCGTGTTCCGCTTCCTGTCTGGCACTCATTCCTTCGACTTGGCGAATGATTCCCCGTGCTTGGGGGAAGTTGATATCACTAACTCGCACGTCTTCTAAGGCAAAGCCTAGAGAATAGGATACCTCGGCATGGTCTAGCAGATATTGTCGGATATGGACTCGTCCCTGGTTAACTAATTGTTCCATCTGCAATTGACCCACAGCTACCCCTAAGTTATCTTTTACCGCACTTATCAGCGCTGCGATGGGATCTGAGAGTTCCAAGGCGACTCGTCTCGCATCCACAACTTGGTACATGACGTTGAGGGAGATATTAATCAAATATTGGTCGCGGGATAGGAAATCTCCTTGGGAGACGATTTCCAGGTTGCGAATCTTGCTATCAACCAGAACCAATTCACATTGTTCAAGCAGGGGTAAGGCGAAGCTAAAATGACGCCCCGGTTTCAATTTGCGGACAAATTTCCCATTTTTGACCAACAAACCTGTATAACCTGCGCCGATAAAGTCCATACTCCACCCAACCCAGCGTTCTGGGTTTAGCGTTTGGATGAGAGGGGAAGCGGTGCTAGACATGAGCGGTTCGTGAGTAACAGGAGTGGGCAGGTTATTTATATTTTTAGACTAACAAAGGTTTTCCGGATTCCGGCATGGTAAAAGAAACCAATACAATTAGGGGCTAAAGCCCCTACTACGAACTGATATCCGTAATTTTACCGAAGGATTACCCATCATCCTCACAGAATTGGGTACTTTTTCGGTCAACAGTTTGCCTAAAAGTGGTGAAAATTAAGGGAACCATTCCTGTATAACCACTTCTAGGATAAGACTTCTCATGGGCAATCCCGTGCAGCATAGCTTAATTCAAGCTGACCCTAAATGGCAAGCTTTTTTCCATCAGTCAGCCGATCTCTTCTGTATTATTGAACCTGATGGTAGGATTGGACAACTCAATCCCGCTTGGTGCAAGGTATTGGGGTGGACACCGGAAAGAGTGCGATCGCGCCATTGGATTGAACTCGTCCATCCAGAGGATGTTACCGCCACGCTGACGGCTTTAGCCACAAAAGGGGTTCCTGTTTCCTTTCGGAACCGCTATCGCCACTACCAGGGGAACTACCACTGGTTAGAGTGGACATGGAACTCCGATGAGGCGGGATATGGGTATGCTGTCGCCAGAGAAATTACTGATCCACTCCCCGGAGACTGTGAATTAGATCGCTTTTTCAATATGTCCGTTAATCTCATGGCGATTGCGGGAAGCGATGGGTATTTCCAACGAGTGAATCCCGCCTTTGAAAGGGTTCTCGGCTATCCCCTAGCGGAACTTTTAACTCAACCCTTTCTAGAATTTGTCCATCCCGATGATCGCGCCACCACATTAGCTGAACTCGAACAATTGGCGACGGGTACGACATCCATTCAATTTGAGAATCGCTATCGCTGTCAAGATGGTTCCTATCGTTGGTTAGCTTGGAATAGCGCCTCATTTCCAGCTAAAGGGTTAATTTATGCGGTGGGACGCGATATTACTGAACAAAAGCAGACTGCAGCCATTCTCCAAGAAACTCAAGAACGGTATGAACTGGTAGCAGAAGGATCAAATGATGGACTTTGGGATTGGAATCTGGAAACCGATCAGGTTTACTATTCTCCCCGTTGGAGTCAAACTTTAGGGTATGAAGTTGAAGACATTTCCGATCGCGTGACGGAATGGTTGGATCGGATTCATCCAGGCGATCGGAAACGGGTACTGGCTACGTTTCAAGACTATATTGACGGATTAACCCCAAGCTTAGAACTCGAACACCGCCTGCTGGATAAAGAGGGGAATTACCGCTGGATTTTGTCCCGTGGCGCGAGTTTACGCGATGCTAACGGTAAGCCTTATCGAATTGTCGGGTCAAATCGGGATATTAGCGATCGCAAGCGTACCCTGTCTACACTGCGGTTAACTCAAGAACGCTTGCGTTATCTCCTGTCTCATAGTCCGGCGGTACTCTATAGTCGCCAGGTTTCCGGAAACTATGACATCACGTTTATGAGTGATAATACAGCAACTGTTGTGGGATACTCTGCCCAAGACTTTATCACCAACCCGTCGTTTTGGGTCAACCATATTCACCCCGAAGATGTCCCCCGCGTTTTTGCCAATTTGCCCAAACTTTTTGACACGGGACATCATGTTCATGAATACCGCTTCTTACATCAGGATGGCACTTACCGCTGGATGCATGATGAACTGAAACTGATTGGTGATCAAGCCGGGAACCCTTTAGAAATGGTCGGGTTTTGGACGGACATTACCGAAAAGAAGCACGCCGAAATTATTCTGCAACAACAGACCAAAGCCTTACAAGACGCCCATCAACGCTTGGGATTCCATGTCGAGAATTCTCCCCTAGCTGTCGTGGAATGGGATAACCAGTTTCGGGTTCAGCGTTGGTCAAAACAAGCGGAAAAAATCTTTGGTTGGACAACGCCGGAAGTATTCGGAAAGCGTTCAAGCGATTGGCAGTTTATTTATCCCGATGATGTTGAACTGGTTCGCCAAGAAATGAGTGGGTTGTTGGATGGGAGTACTTCCAGTGTAGTCTACCAAAATCGCAATCTGACCAAAGATGGCAGGGTAGTAATTTGTCAATGGTACGAATCAGTTCTCCTCGATGAATCCGGTAAAATGGTCTCAATTTTGTCCCTCGTCCAAGATATCACAGACGCCAAACAAACAGAGGAAGCCTTGCGCCATAACGCCGAAATGCTGCGGCTACTTTTAGAATATACCCCCGCCGCGATCGCGATGTTCGATAAGCAGATGAATTACCAGTTAGTCAGTCGCCGCTGGTTAGAGGATTACAACTTAGAAAATCAAGATATTATCAGTAAAAATCACTACAAACTCTTTCCCGAAATCCCCGATACTTGGAAACAAATTCATCAACGTTGTCTCCAAGGTGTCAGTGAACAGTGTGACGAAGACTTATTTATCCGCGCCGATGGGGAGAAGCAATGGATTTCCTGGGAAATTCGTCCTTGGATTGGCAATAGTGGCGACATTAGCGGCATTATTATGAACACCGAAGTCGTCACGGAACGCAAACAAGCCAAAGAAAAACTAAAACAACTAAACCAAGAATTATGGCAATCCAATCGCGACTTAGAACAGTTTGCCTATGTCGCCTCCCACGATTTACAAGAACCCTTACGCGCCGTCAATAGTTACGCCCAACTTCTCAGCCGTAAGTATCAAAACCAACTAGATGCCAAGGCGGATAAATACCTCCATTACATTATGGACGGGGCGACGCGGATGCAGCAATTAATTAATGATCTGCTGGAATTTTCACGGGTAGGAACACGAGGGAAACCCCTACAACCCACGGATAGTGAGACAATTATCCAACAGGCGCTGGAGAATTTAAACGTCGCGATCGCAGAAAGTAAAGCAATAGTTACTTATGACGCCTTACCCACAGTCATCGCTGATCAAACTCAATTAACTCAACTCTTCCAAAACCTAATCGCTAATGCGATTAAATTTCGTCGTGAAACCCCACCAAACGTCCATATTTCTGCCCAAAACCAGGGAAATGAATTGACGTTTATGGTTCAGGATAATGGGATTGGTATGGAATCGGAATATTTAGAGCGCATTTTTACAATATTTCAGCGTTTACATTCTCGCCGCGACTATCCTGGAACCGGAATTGGTTTGGCTATCTGTAAAAAAATAGTCGAACGTCATGGAGGACGAATTTGGGTCAATTCTGAGTTAGGCATTGGCACAACCTTTTATTTCACGATTCCCGTTTAACTGTTCTATCTACCCCGATTTCATTCAGTATTTATCATGACCATAACGTTTATGAAGACAATTCGACCGATAGAAATTCTCCTGGTTGAAGACTCTCCCAGCGATGCGGATCTCACCGTTGACGCTTTTAGTGACGCCAGAGTTCTCAACAATTTGCACTGGGTTGAAGATGGCGTGGAAGCCCTAACTTTTTTACGACGCCAAGGTAAATATAGTGATGTTCCTCGCCCAGATTTAATCTTGCTTGACCTGAATATGCCCAAAAAAGATGGACGCGAGGTTTTAGCAGAAATTAAAGCGGATTCCCAACTCAAACGGATTCCGGTGATTATTCTGACTACATCAGCCGCCGAACGAGATATCCTGAAAACCTACGAATTGAATGGCAACTGTTATGTCACTAAACCCATTGATCTCGAACAATTTATGTCAGTTGTCAAGATAATTGAAGCCTTTTGGTTAGCTGTGGTTCAACTACCTTCGGAGTAATACCAATGTCTATATCCCCTCTAAAAATATTGCTAGTCGAAGATAACCCGGCTGATGCGGATCTGTTGCAAGAAATTCTGGAAGAGGCTGAGGAAATGCCTTGGTCTTTAGTCCATGTGGAACAACTGAAAGAGGCGTTATCAACCGTACAAAGCAATGAATTTGATGTCGTGTTATTAGATTTATCTCTCCCCGACAAACAAGGATTAGAAACTGTGGCAAAAACCCATGAAACTGTACCCGATTTACCGATTGTGGTTCTCACGGGGTTAAATGATAAAGTGACGGCATTAGAAGCCTTACGACAAGGGGCGCAAGATTATCTAGTGAAAGGCAAAATTGATCATGAATTATTGACTCGTTCCATTCGCCATGCCATTGAGCGATCGCAAACCTTGAAGCGATTGCGCCAGAGTGAGGAGAAACTCCAACAGCTTAATGAGGAACTCGAATGTCGCGTCGCTAAACAAACGGAAGAATTGCGACAAAAAAATCATGATTTACAACAAGAGATTGCCCAGCGCCAACATTTAGAAGCCGAACTGCGCCAAAGTTTAATTAAAGAAAAAGAACTTAGTGAACTCAAGTCCAATATTATCTCCGTCGTCTCTCATGAATATCGCACCCCCTTAGCCACGATTCTCTCATCCAGCGAATTACTGCAACATTACGGTCATAAATGGCAGGAGGATAAAAAGCAGCGGCATTTTCAACGGATTCAAAATACAATCCACCACATGACTCAGTTAATTAGTGATGTCTTATTAATTAATAAAGCGGAAGCGGGTAAACTGGAATTTAAACCTGTTTCCCTTGATTTAGAGGCATTTTGCCAGGAATTAGTGGAAGAGTTACAACTGACGATAAAAACACCCCATCAAATTGGGTTTTGCCGTCAAGGTAGGTCACGATGGGTTGGTCTCGATGAGAAACTATTACGACAATTTTTAACCAATTTGCTTTCAAATGCGATCAAGTATTCCCCAGAGGGAGGAACGGTTAAATTTGACCTAATATTTGACTCCGATAAGGTAACGTTCCAGATTAAAGACCAAGGAATTGGGATTCCAGAAAAAGAGCAAGAGCAGTTATTTGATGCCTTTTATCGCAGCAGTAATGTGGGGACAATATCGGGAACAGGATTAGGACTCGCGATTGTCAAAAAATGTGTGGAACGCCATCAGGGTAAAATTGCAGTAGAAAGTGAAGTTGGCAAGGGAACAACGTTTATCGTGACGATTCCTGTAGGTTCTGAACTGTCATCAGAATCATTAAATATTGTTGGGTGCGTTAGCGAATCGTAACGCATCATTGGTCTGTTTCGCACTAAAATGCTGGAATAAATGGGGGTCGTAGTGGGGAACCTTAGCTCTAGATTCTGGGGTCTTCCGGACTTAGTGTGCTAAACTATCAGTTTTAATGAACCAGGAAGCTTACCACACAGGGACTGTAGCTTTTAATCGCCTCAAAATAAATTGAAATTCGGGTAAAAATGGCAAACGAAGAAGAATCAATAACGTTTGCGTACTTGAGGAAGCGTGCTGGCTTAACCCAACGGAAAATATCAATTTTGATGGATGTCACTGTTGGTACCGTTTCTCTGTGGGAGACAGGAGGACAAAGACCGCGTTTGTTTCCAGAGCAAACTCAGAAATTATTACAGGTACTTAACTGCACTCTTGAGGAACTCGTTGAAGCCTTTAGCCCAAATGAGCCGTGAAAGCCGGATTTAGAGTGATCGCAACCCGAAACCCCAGCGCATCCACTAGTGAAACCAGACTGTAAATTTCCGCCCCTCCGGTGTCTAACAGAATCTTGTCGAGCTTTTCATAGCTTCGTCTGGCTTATTCTTGGTAAATCTTAAAATGCTACAAGTATCGTTGTTGGTGGGTTACGGCGGATATTGAATTAAACAGCTATTTTGCCGATTGAGTTCCCGCCTAACCCACCCTACTGCCGTGACCCAGCTAAAATTGTGCAATAGATTGATGGTTAAATTGGGCGCACGCCGTGCGCCCCTACAATTCTAATTCACCATTTTAGGTGGGTCAGTCCACTAACCTGTAGATGATTCGTTACAATTAATCCAACGTTCCAGAATAATGCTATTTCTTTGGATACCTCTTCCATTGTTGAACCAAGGCTGAATGACTAATTAAGGTTGCCGACAAATGCCAAATACTGACGTGTAGCCGTGTAAAAAGGTACTCCCGCCTACGGGTCCAATCTCGCCATTACAAAAGAAACCGCCAACGGAAATATTATTGATATAGCGACACAAGAGTTGGGAATCAAAATCAGGTTTGCCATACAATCCTTGACCCCGCCCTAAGCAGGAAAACATTAATGCTCCCGCCGTTTCTGGGGTGGGATTGATTTGGTTTTGATAATTCTGTAAAAGTAATTCTAAGTCTTCCTCAGAGGTGCGGGAGTCTCGCAGATGGAACTGAATCCGTTGACCAGGGCGCACCCGATCGCCGATCGCGATCGCACCCAGTCTGGGATCAACGCCCAACAGATTGCGAATCAGGAAATCCCCTTGACCCAGATTTTGCTTAAACTCATCACGGGCAATGCCAATAAATAGGGAATGTTGCGCCAATTCGCGATCGCTCTCACTCAGGTTTTGAATTACGTCGCGCAGTACGGCTAATGGCGGCTGGGATTCAGCCTCACTGATGCTCATCCCATTACTATCCGCCAGTTCTAGTAAAATATTTCGTTCGCCTTTGGTGATTTGATAGGGTTGACCAATGGGGCGACAGCCTTGGGCGACAATTGGGTCAAGTACCACATTCCCACTTAATGCCACACCAACGGTTCCATCCCGATAGAGTGTCCCCTCAGGGCGGTGTTCCGGATCACGATAAAATAACCCACTCTGAACTCCCATTCCACTGGCACTGGCTAATCCTCCGACCTTAACTGAACCGGGATAGGCAAAATCTAGCCCTTGTAACAGATCATTGACTTTCGAGGAAAAGGGATCGGCTAATAAGATGAAATGGGGTTGCTCTTGGGGGGAAACACCAATTAAGTCCACCCAAGCATTAGGAGAACTATCCAAGTCGGGCAAATCACTCCCAGGAATATGAAACGCCCGCACTGAAACCTCTGGCAGATGCGCCAAACTTATGGATAGAGCGGATTCTGCTTCGATTTCTTGAGGTTGACCTTGGGCATTCATGCCAATCACGCCACCTCCCCCACAACCAATGATCACAGGTACAGATAACCGTTCTTGTAGCAGGGGCATTAATCGGGAATACTCGCTGGCATAAGCTGAAGAGATGAACACCAGACCCAAATCCGCAGGCATCGACAACGATTGTTCCAGACGCTCTACCACCTCCGCGATCGCTGTTTCCAAGGATGGACGAGTTGATAAGGCATTTACCCACTTCATCAAATTTGCCATGACTTTTACTGAGGTTTTCCCTGGGTAGGGTTTTTTCGGGTTGGCTACAGGTGCAAAGCCTTATGATAACTCCAATTCGGCTAACTCCCAAGGTACTGGGGTCAGAACGCAGGGAAGCCAAGGTGGAGGGGAGGAGAAGAAATGAGATTTTACGATATTTCTAGGCTTGGGGGATAAATACTGCTAAACAGCCCCTACTTCCGGTAGTCAAGTAGATCGTGTAGAATTGTAAACAGCGTATCGGCTTCTGCGAAACGCTAAACTATAGAATCTTAACGATCTCTAAGTACCGACTTGGATATATTTCAGGGCGGTCAACACCAAATAAATAGGCGTTCTGTACAATACATTAGTGCAGTAATCAGGAAAC
Organism: uncultured Coleofasciculus sp.; assembly: GCA_964574085.1. GTDB lineage: Bacteria > Cyanobacteriota > Cyanobacteriia > Cyanobacteriales > Coleofasciculaceae > Coleofasciculus. The sequence goes on along the minus strand of CAZNNK010000050.1, from coordinate 1,503 downwards.
AAGGAAAGCATTCACCAACCTTGCCCTAAAAGGGACAAGGATTGACCAAGCTAGTTTGGACAACGTAAGCGGTGAATAGCTTTTTGAGCCTAGTTCTGGCACAGACTTCCGAATACTTCCCTAGTTCGGACTATCTCTAAGCCTAACTGGTTAGGCGTTGGGTAATGCCAAGACATCTTGGACTGGGTAGGCGAAGGGACTTATTACAGGGCGAGCTGGTTCCTGGGATTATCTCCATTTAAAAACCAGCATTTAATTGTAAAGCTGTCTTATAGAGACAGGGTTTCAGACCCAAAGGAGTTTCGATGAGTGATATTCAAGAACAAATTGATCGGGAGCGTCAGCAAGCTAGAGCAGTTTGTAACACTGAAGGCGCAGAGTCTCAAGAGTGTGCGGTAGCTTGGGATTCAGTAGAAGAATTACAAGCTGAGGCATCACATCAGAAGCAAAAAGGCAAAAAGAAAACCTCCTTCGAGAAGTATTGCGAAGAAAATCCTGATGCAGATGAGTGCCGCGTCTACGACGAATAAGGACTCTTCATCTGCTATCCGTGCCGATTTTGTTTTGTATGGATGAATTCAGTGAATCAGTTTGGTGGCTGGAACTCCTTCGGGTGATTCCGGCTGCTTTTTTTGTTCCTGAGAACCCGTTGTTCAGGACACTAGAACAGCTGTCCAGTAATTGAAATCGATAATATTCCCGAAGCGGAAATGGCAAGATTACCGTACAATTTGGGATGTGAACCGATCACGGTGTCACTATACTGTTAAATCAAAGGAACTCGTCGGCTATTAGCTATGCCCGATCAACTTCTGCAAGCATTAGTCTGGACAGACTATCGGTTAGCCGTTTTATTTACGGTGGTGATTCCCCTAATCCTAATTGTATGGGCTTTTGTCAAAAAAGCTGATGCGATCGTGCGCCTGTTAATTATCTACTGGCGCGTGTCTAGTTTATTGGCAATTACAGTTTATATCATGATTGCCTCGTGGCCTCTTGGTTTTATATCGGGTTGGTTTGCCCGGGTTTTGATTCCCCTCTCTCTCTGGTTTTGGGTGGATGTGAATGAGGATATTGAGGATCAACCAACGAATCCCCTGAAACTGACGCTGACGGCTTGGCGCTGGGCAATCACGATTTACTGTGGGATTGGTGTCTTGTGGAGTCTTCCGTCTCTGGGATGCGCGTTTACGCCAGACGCAGTGGAAACATTTGCTTGTCGAGTTTGGCTACAACCCCCCTGGCTATTTAAACAATACTTTCATCCTGAGTCTTCTCCTCAATTTTTGGGTTTTATTGGAATTGTTGGATTATTGATTTATGTTCTGTACTTGAGCTATTTTGTGTTAATTCGCTTAGGGAAACAGGGACGAATTGCGATGGAACAGTAGCCGGAAACTGGGGGAGATGGGAGCAGGGGGAGCAGAGGGAGCAGAGGGAGCAGGGGGAGCAGGGGGAGCAGGGGGAGCAGAGGGAGCAGGGGAAGCAGGGGGAGCAGAGGCA
>CAZNNK010000049.1:0-14379 GCA_964574085.1 uncultured Coleofasciculus sp. | reverse complement strand
TGTCCTCCTTGTCTTGTCCCCACCCTAAAATAAAAAACCTACACCTGTCAGCATCCCCCCCTCACCTCACAACACAACTTATTCAGCAGCCCCTACTTCATAAATCGTCCATGTCCTGATACAGTGCCTCTAAATCCTGCTGTTGAGTCCGCCGGGAACGCCGCCGATATTTCTTGGTTTTTAACTTCGGTTCGTACTGGGTTTGTCCCTTTCCTTTAGCTTTCGCCTTGAGAGTGGACTCGGGATCAGCTTGTTGGTTTAAGCGTTCCTGACGGGCGATCGCTTCCTCTAAGAACCCCAGATAGTGATCATAACGTTCCCAGTCTCCCCGGACTGCACAATTGGGTTCATCCCGATGTAAACAATCACTAAACTGACAACTGGCTACCGCTAACCGTTGTCGCGCTTCGGGGAAATAATGGATTAAATCGGCTGGCGTGCAATCCAAGTCCGGCTGATTAAATCCCGGCGTATCTGCTAATAAACCCCCTTGGGGTAACTCAAACAATTCCACATGGCGGGTGGTGTGGCGTCCCCGTCCTAATTTTCCCGTGACTTCTCCCACGCGCAGGTTGGCTTCGGGGGCGAGTTGGTTAATTAAGCTAGATTTCCCTACGCCAGACAGTCCAGCTAAGACGGTAATTTTGTGGTTTAAGCGATCGCTCAGTTCGACTAAACCGATATTATTGTAAACGCTGATAAATAGAGGTTGGTATCCCCAGGCATTCAAGCGCTGTTGCCACTGCTGTTGGACTTCTTTTGTGACTAAATCACTTTTATTGAGACACAAACAGACCTGGAAACCCGTTGATTCTGCCTTGACTAAAAAGCGACTCAGTTGATACGCATCCAGGGTAGGTTCTGCTAAAGCAAACACCAACAGAATTTGTTCAGCATTAGCTACAGGAGGACGATCCAGTTGGGTTTTCCGGGGGAGAACTTCTGCGATCGCCCCTCGATTCCCTGTCCAGTCGGGTTCCTCAATGACAACGCGATCGCCCACCATCACCCGTTGACCAATTTTTTTCAATCGGGAACGACGGGTACACAGTAAAGTGTTGAGTGTTGAGTGTTGAGTGTTGAGTGTTGACCCAAAGCTAGGTTGATCGGGAACCTGATTTGTAGGGGCGGGTTTAGGGATTTGCTGCTGGTTATGGATTGTATCGTTTGTACAAAACCCGCCCTGGCTGAGTTTTGACTCTAATCGAACCTGATAGAAATTCGCCTGAACTGCCAGAACTGTCCCCAATAAGGGGTCAGATAACTCAGACGGTGGAATATCGACTCCCTCACTCATGCAGAGGCTTGCGGACGCCGCACTCTTAGGGCAAAGTAGTCTGTGTGGTCTTTGAGTGCCTCAATTGGATACCCTGCCATCGCCAGACTATCGGGAACCTGTTCAATCGGTTCCCCTGGATCAAGCCACACTTCTAGTAAAGATCCGGGCGTCATTTGTTCTAGCCGTAGCTTCGTCCGCACAAAGTTAATCGGACAAGGGGTTCCTCGTAAATCCAGTTGAGCATCGGGTGTCTGATTAATTGTCGATACCGTTGGCTTACTCATCCGCGAAACAGTCCTCCCAAAAAGCCTTCTATACCCCCTTGACCCGTGCGATCGCCTTTAATTCTTGCCAGCTTCTCCAGCAACTCCCGTTCCTCGGCTGTGATCCGGGTGGGTATGTCGATTTGAATCGTAATCAAATGATCGCCCCGACTCACCGGATTCCCTAGTTTTGGCACGCCATGATTTTCCAACGTTAACACCGTATTCGGCTGGGTGCCTGGGGGAATCTTCAACTCCACTGGACCATCAACGGTATTCACCTGGAGGCGACAGCCTAAAATCGCTTGTAAGTAGCTAATTTTCAGATCCGACAGAATATTAATTCCATCCCGCTGAAATTCAGCATCTTCCTCAACAAAGAGGTAAACATATAAATCCCCTGGAGGACCCCCGCGTAATCCAGCATCTCCTTCCTTAGACACCCGGAGCCTTGTTCCATTATCCACACCGGGGGGAATCGTAATTTTCAGCTTCTTGGTTTCTTGTTGGCGACCGGCTCCCCCGCAGGTTTCACATTTATCCTCAACCACCTGTCCTTCGCCGTTACAGGTTGGACAGACCGACACTTGCGTGAAACTGCCAAAGGGGGTACGAGTGGCGCGACGCACTTGTCCTGAGCCGCTACAAGTCGAACAGGTACGCGGTCGAGTTCCCGGTTTAGCACCAGTACCGTTACAGGTATTACAGTTTTCTAGGTGAGGAATGCGAATTTCCTTTTCCCCACCGAATACAGCTTCCCGAAATTCTAATTTCAAGTCGAGGCGCAGGTCATCCCCTCGCGTCGGTCCACCCCGCCGACGTCCCGTTTGCTGACCCATACCCCCAGCAAAACCGCTGAAGAAGCTTTCAAAAATATCAGCAAAACCCATATCCCCAAAATCGGCATAGCCGGCTCCAGCACCAGCACCTGAGGATACACCCGCCTCGCCAAAGCGGTCGTATCGTGCCTTCATTTCGGGTTCGGACAGGATTTCGTAAGCTCGATTAATTTCTTTAAATCGCTCTTCCGCTCCTTGTTCCTTGTTAACGTCGGGATGGTACTTTCGGGCAAGGCGACGGTAAGCCCGCTTTATTTCTTCTTTGTCAGCGTCGCGAGAGACGCCGAGAGTCTCATAGTAGTCAGGCATAGAGCAATGCGGGAGGGTTGGATTACGTTACGGAGGTGGGTTGATCGAGATAGTTTGTACAGAGGAGCGGCTTTATCGCCACCGATGGCTGATATCCGGCTCACCTGCACGTTGATCCATTGTGGATAAAAAACCAGCGAATTGCTATTTACATGTAGGTATTACCTTAATCAACTGTTTCATAGTCAGTATTATTTACCGTTTCATCATCAAAGTTAAGAATTAACTCTTCTTCTTCGGGTTCCGATTCAGAGGGTTCGCTAACCTCTACGGGTGAGGCAAGTTCCTCTTCGCTTTCGCTTATCTCATCGGGTTCCAAATCGGGCGCACTCTCTTGGTAGACGGCTGCACCAATTGTAAACAGGGTTTGTTGGAATGATTCCAGTTGCTGTTTAACCTCCTCCACTGCCATCGAGGGATCTTTGAGCGCCGCTTGTAACTGTTGCTTTTTCTTCTCTCCCTGAGCCTTCAAGTCCTCGCGTACCAAATCGGCATTGTCTTTTAGGGTCGATTCGTAACTGTAGAAGAGGCTTTCGGCTTGATTTTTCAGTTCCACCAGTTGCATCCGACGGCGGTCTTCTTCGGCGAATTGCTCGGCTTCTTGGCGCATCCGTTCCACTTCGCTACTATTCAATCCGCCGGTATTGGTAATCCGGATGCTTTGCTCTCGTCCTGTGCCTTTGTCTGCGGCTGAGACGTTGAGAATTCCATTGACATCAATATCAAAGGATACCTCAATTTGAGGTACGCCTCTGGGAGCCGGCGGAATACCGGTTAGTAGAAACTTACCCAGGCTCTTGTTATCACGAGCCATCGCCCGTTCACCCTGGAGGACGTGAATTTCTACAGAGGTTTGCCCGTCCGTCGCCGTGGAAAAGATTTGCGATTTACTGGTGGGGATCGTGGTGTTACGCTCGATAATTTTGGTGAACACTTCGCCTAAGGTTTCAATCCCCAGGGACAGTGGAGTAACGTCGAGCAGCAACAAGTCTTCTACTTCACCGCCCAGAACACCCCCTTGAATCGCTGCACCGAGGGCTACAGCTTCATCCGGGTTGACCGATTTATCTGGCTGGCGACCGCCAAAAAACTTACTAATCGCTTTCTGGACGGCGGGGATGCGAGTCGAACCCCCGACCAGGAGAATTCGGTCAATATCATCGGGCTTAAGTTCGCCATCTTTGAGCGCCTGTTTGACGGGTTCAATGGTGCCTTTGATCAGATCGCTCGCCAGTTCTTCAAACTTCGCCCGGGACAACTCCATCTCTAGATGTTTTGGACCGGTCTCATCTGCGGTAATAAACGGCAGATTGATCGAGGTGTTTAACATGCTAGAGAGTTCAATTTTGGCTTTTTCGGCGGCTTCTCGTAAGCGCTGGAGCGCCATTTTATCCGACCCGATATCGATGCCTTCTTGCTCTTTGAACTCTTCGATCATCCAGCGCACGATCACGTTATCGAAGTCATCGCCGCCTAAATGGTTGTTGCCTGAGGTGGCTTTGACTTCAAATACGCCATCACCCAGTTGCATCACCGAGACATCAAATGTACCGCCGCCTAAGTCAAAGACAAGAACTTGGTGTTCTTCCTCTTGCTTGTCCAGTCCATAGGCTAATGCTGCGGCAGTGGGTTCGTTGATAATCCGCAGCACTTCTAAACCGGCGATAGTCCCGGAATCTTTAGTCGCTTGCCGTTGAGCATCGGTAAAATAGGCAGGCACTGTGATTACCGCTTGTTCTACGGGTTCACCGAGAAAGTTTTCAGCATCGGCTTTCAGCTTTTGCAGGATCATGGCAGAGATTTCCTGCGGTGTATATTGATGAGAGCGGATCTGGACATCAACTGTATCGTCGCGACCCTTAACACAGTTATAGGGAACCCGCGATCGCTCCTCTACTGTGTCTTCCCATCGACGACCAATAAACCGTTTAATACTATGGACAGTATTTTCCGCATTGGGAACCGCCTGACGCTTCGCCAGTTGACCAACCAAGCGCTCATTCGATTTACCAAATCCCACAATACTCGGTGTGGTTCGTCCGCCTTCCGTACTGGAAATGACGAGGGGCTGACCTCCTTCAAGGACAGCCACGCAACTATTTGTTGTGCCCAGGTCGATGCCAATGACTTTTCCCATAGCGCTTCGGCCTATCTGATCGGTAAGGTTTTCTGGTTCAGGTGGTAATCTGTGCCTACAGACGTCACCTATCGTTCGTTCAACCGTTGTTTGGGGTTGATTGTTTGAGAAACGGACATCCAAAGGGGATATACCCGTGCCGCTTAACTTTCTGGTTCGGTCGAGGTATCTTCCTCTGAGGTTACCACGGGCTCTGGAGCCGCAGCAACTTTAACCATGGCATGGCGCAGTACGCGATCGCCCAAGAAATAGCCCCGCATTAGCTGTTCAATCACAATTCCTTCGGCATATTCATCCGTTGGCTGTCGCATCACCGCTTCGTGGAAATTGGGATCAAACTCTGTTCCTTCCGGACGCATCGGCGAAACCCCAAGGCGTTTAAAGCATTCTACTAGTTGCTTGTAAATCCCCTGATAACTCTTATGCACCGCCATCTCCCCATCATTTTGAGGTTTGATTTGCGATCGCGCCCGCTCAAAGTTATCGACCACGGATAATAACTCGCCGAGCGTATTACGCTTAACTTGATGTTCTAAATCCTCTTTTTCTTTAGCCGTCCGCTTGCGGAAGTTATCAAAATCGGCTGCCATCCGCATGGATTGGGTTTTAAAGGCTTCAAATTGCTGATTAACTTCCTCCATTTGAGTTTTGAGGAGTTCATTTTCCTGCTTTAAGGTTTCGATAACCGCGACATCCTCCTGCTGACCGGGCAATTCGGCGGATGTCGATTCAGCAGACTCACTCTCCATGTCTTGCCCTGCGGACGTTTCTGCCGTTTCCGCTGTCACCTCAGGAGTTGCCGCTTCTGCCTCCGCTGGTGACTCGACATCGGGTTGTGTCCCAGCCTCCACCTCGGAAGTTGCCTCATTTAGATCGGGGTTATCTGAATTCACTGCCTTCTGCTCATCTGTTTGTTGCAACGTAGGATTTGGTTGTTTGTCTGCGTCACTCATGATTCACTCGTACTAAAAACTTGATCAATCTTTTGCTCCTTCAAGGGATGGCAACAGTTACCTTGCCCAGATTAACAGCAAGATTTGAGGTAGGCTAAAGCCCCAGGCATCAAGTCCGGATTGCTACCTCCTCAAATCCTAGTACATACTGGGGAAAATTGTCTGTTTATCTGTGGGGATTGTCATTCGTCCTACTCGCTCTCGCCCAGAAGCAAGCTACGTCCTTTTTCAGGGGTTGAGGCTTGTTAACAGTTCTTAGTACAGCCTACAGAATTGATGGTCAGGGACTTAGCGGTTTAGTTAGTTCTGCCTGCTTGCGCTGAAACCCCCCTAATCCTGAGACGGGTGAGACTCAGTTGAATGCCCAGGGGTTAAGATGAAGCTTGAGGCGGTATCCCCATCTATAATAGGTATAGTATTCTATCAGGGTATAGAGGGCTAATTTTGAATTCAGTCAGAATTCTATCACGTTTAGATTATCTGAAGACTTGCATTTCACCTTTGCCAGGATATTGGTAACTCCAGCATGTTGGCATCCAACCTTATTCACACCTCAAAGTGTTTCCCCCCACGGGTACTCCGATCTAACCCCAGTGAGCAGGGAGCCATTCTGAGATCCACCCAGTCATTTGATCCGAATCGGCGGCTTGGCGAATGGGGTTACCGTTGTCACGTATCCAATACGACAAAAGCTATAGCTTTTAGGAATTCTGTAATCTCTAAGGAGAAAGTCTCACCCACTATGACTCAATCCCCATCATCATCAGCAAGACGTGCCCTTGTTGTCAAAAACGATTTTTCGCCCTTTGGAAATAAACTGGTTCAATCGGGTTACGTCGATGACTCTCAAATGCGGCAGGCATTGGCAGAAAGTCGTAAGTCAGGACGACCTCTGACCGATGTCGTTGAATCAATTACTGGGCGTCAGTTACCACCCGACTTAATCCGTCAGTACAAGAAACAGCAACTGTTTGAACTCAAAATACTTTACGGTGTTGAATCCCTTGATCCGGAACTTAGCGAAATATCCGGTCACCAAGTCAAGGAACTCATCGAAAGCCTAATTCCCATTGACATCTGTAGTCGCTATCGTTTGGTGCCGTTATCCAAAAATGATGGTCAACCGCCATCGGTTCTGGTGGCAATGGTTGATCCGGATAACCTCGATGCCCAAGATGATCTCAACCGGATTCTCCGCCCGCAAGGAATTGGACTACGGCGGATGGTGATTACTCAGGAAGATTATCAGTATCTGATTAATCAATATCGGGATCAAAAACTGGCACAAGAGAAGGAACAGGAAGCCGCTAAGCAGACAAACATCAGTCAGGATCTTGATAATTTAACGCTGTCTGATGCACCCGAGGAAACGGAAGAAGACATCTCGAAAGTCGCGGGTGAAGCCGGTGGTGCCCCGGTAATCAACTTGGTGAATAAAATCCTCGCCAAAGCCCTACAAGAAGAAGTCTCTGACATTCACATCGAACCCCAGGAAGAATACTTGCGTATTCGTTTCCGCAAAGATGGCGTACTGCGGCAAGCCTTTGATCCCTTACCGAAAAAAATCAAAGATGCCGTTGCGGCTCGCTTCAAAATTATGGCAGATTTGGACATCGCTGAACGCCGATTACCCCAAGACGGCAGAATTCGGCGCATGTTCCAAGGGCGTAAGGTTGACTTCCGAGTCAGTACCCTACCCAGCCGCTATGGTGAAAAGATTGTGCTGCGGATTTTAGATAACTCCAGCACTCAGCTAGGTTTGGACATTCTGATCACTGACCCAGAAAGTTTGGAAATTGTCCGAGACATGGCAGCACGTCCCTTTGGATTGATCTTGGTCACAGGTCCTACGGGTTCGGGTAAATCCACAACCCTCTATTCTATCCTGGCAGAACGCAATGATCCCGGCGTCAATATCAGCACCGCAGAAGACCCGATTGAGTATTCCTTACCCGGTATTACTCAGGTACAGGTACTGCGGGAAAAAGGCATGGACTTTGCCTCGATTCTCCGCTCATTTCTCCGCCAAGACCCGGATGTGATTCTGGTGGGTGAGACGCGAGATAAGGAAACGGCGAAAACCGCGATTGAAGCCGCGCTTACGGGACACTTAGTCTTGACCACACTCCATACCAACGACGCAGCGGGTGCTATTCCCCGCCTGGATGAAATGGGCGTCGAACCCTTCATGGTGTCAGGTGCGCTCTTGGGCGTGTTAGCCCAGCGTCTGATGCGGCGGGTTTGTACTGAATGCCGCATACCTTACCAGCCTACCGGTGCAGAACTGGCTCGATTTGGTCTGTCCGCCTCCAGTGAAGGAGAAGTCACGTTCTATAAAGCCAATACCCTACAACCCGATGAAATTGCCGACGCTCGTGCCAAAGGCGCACTCTGTCAAAAATGTAATGGGATCGGGTACAAAGGACGAGTCGGTGTGTATGAAGTCATGCGGAACACCGAACGACTGCAACTCCTAATCAATGAAGGAGCGCCGACCGAACGGATCAAAGAAGCGGCAGTTGAAGAAGGGATGAAAACCCTATTATCCTACAGTTTAAACCTGGTGCAGGAAGGTCATACCACGTTAGAAGAAGTCGAACGGGTAACGTTTACTGATTCCGGTCTGGAGGCAGAACTGAAAGCCAAACGCAAACAATCCCTCTCCTGTAGCACTTGCGGCGCTGGGTTACAACCGGAGTGGTTAGACTGTCCCTACTGTATGACCCCGCGTTTCCGGGACTAGCCGCTGCGGCTATTGATGAATTGTTTTTGGCTTCCCCCCAACAACAATTGATTAATCAACAAACACTGACAACCAACAACTGATTCGTATTGGGAGACAACGCCATGCCAATGGATTTAATGATTGAAGACTTGATGGAGCAGCTCATTGAAATGGGTGGCTCTGATATGCATATTCAAGCCGGGGCACCGGTCTATTTCCGCATTAGTGGTAAACTCCAACCCTTTGGGGAAGACCCCCTGAATCCCCAAGAATGTCAGAAGCTGATCTTCAGTATGCTCAATAATAGCCAGCGCAAGGAATTGGAGCAGAACTGGGAATTAGATTGCTCTTATGGGGTGAAGGGATTGGCTCGTTTCCGGGTCAATGTTTATAAGGAGCGCGGCTACTACGCCGCTTGCCTGCGAGCATTGTCCTCCAAGATTCCCAACTTTGATATGTTAGGTCTGCCGGATATTGTCCGGGAAATGAGCGAACGTCCTCGGGGATTAGTGCTGGTCACCGGACCCACGGGTTCTGGAAAGACCACCACCCTGGCGGCAATGATTGATTTAATTAATCGCACCCGACCTGAACATATTCTCACCGTCGAAGACCCGGTGGAATACGTCTTCCCCAACATTAAAAGCTTAGTTCACCAACGTCAAAAAGGTGAAGATACCAAAAGCTTTGCCAATGCCCTTAAAGCTGCCTTACGGGAAGACCCGGATGTGATTCTGGTCGGTGAGATGCGGGACTTGGAAACCATTTCCCTGGCAATTTCAGCCGCAGAAACCGGTCACTTGGTCATGGGCACCTTGCACACCAGTTCCGCCTCTCAAACCGTGAACCGGATGCTGGACGTGTTCCCCCCCGAACAACAACCTCAAGTCCAAGCTCAACTCTCCAACTCCTTGGTCGCCGTCTTCAGTCAAACCTTGGTCCCCAAGAAAAACCCGAAACCCGGGGAATTTGGTCGGGCAATGGCACAGGAAATTATGATCGTCACCCCCGCCATCTCTAACCTGATTCGTGAAGGAAAAGTGTCCCAAATGTATTCCGCCATCCAAACCGGGATGAAAATGGGCATGATCACCATGGAACAGACATTGGCTAATTTAGTCAAACAGGGAACAATTTCCTTTGAGGCAGCTATCTCCAAGAGTTCTAAGCCCGACGAGTTACAGCGTATTCTCGGCGGTGCCGCTGGAATGGCGGGTGCGGGTGCCAAAGGCGGTAAAGTTGGTGCCAAGACTCGTTAAGTTATCCGGGTTAGTTCTGTCGTGAACAAAAGTAAAAACCATCACGGGATAACTAACCCTTCCCTTCAATCCTTCCTTTTTTCATTCAGACGCAAGCCATGCCTACCTTCATCGCTGAGGTTCGGGATTCCAAAGGAAACGCCAAAAAAGAGAAAGTTCAAGCTCTCTCGACGGATCAAGCCCGTGCCCACTTGCAAAATCAATATTCCAGTGTCGGTAGTATTCAGAAAGCATTTAGCCTGGAAGACCTGAATTTAGAGGCACTCCAGGAAATGATGACGAGCGTCACCGTCAAAGACCGAGCCGTTTTTTCCCGGCAATTTGCGGTGATGGTTAATGCTGGGGTCGCCATCGTGCGCTGTCTGGGTATTTTATCCGAGCAATGTGACAATCCCAAGCTGAAAAAATCGCTAACGACCATCAGTAGTGAGGTTCAGCAGGGAACCAGTCTCTCGGATGCCATGAGTGAACATCCCGCCTGCTTTGACCAACTCTATGTGAGTATGGTGCAAGCGGGGGAGGTTGGGGGTGTCCTGGATGAAGTTCTCAACCGATTAGCCAAGCTGCTGGAAGATATGGCGCGGCTGCAAAACCAGATTAAGTCAGCAATGACGTATCCTCTGGTGGTGGGTGGCTTTGCTGTGTTGGTGTTTTTGGGAATGACCATGTTCCTGATTCCCATCTTTGCTGGGATTTTCCAAGAAATTGGTGGAGAATTACCAGCCCTGACTGCCTTTATGTTGTGGTTGAGTGGTTTTCTCAGAAGCTGGAAAATCCTGATTCCGATTGTGGTGATTATCGTGACCACGGTTGCTGTTAAGCAGTACTACAAAACCCCACCCGGTCGTCTGCAAATTGATGGACTCCTGTTGAAACTGCCCCTGTTTGGGGAACTGAATGAAAAATCATCCGTTGCCCGATTTTGCCGCGTTTTCGGTACATTGACTCGTTCCGGGGTGCCCATTCTCAATGCCTTAGATATTGTTCGGGATACAGCCGGGAACCAGGTGATTGCTAATGCGGTGGAAGCGGCTAAATACGAGATTCAGCAAGGGGGTTTGATCAGCATTGCCCTGCAAAACGAGCAAGTTTTTCCAGGTCTAGCGATTCAGATGATTAGTGTGGGTGAAGAAACCGGGGAATTGGATTCAATGCTGATGAAGGTTGCCGATTTCTATGAAGATGAAGTCGAACAAACCGTAAAAGCGTTGACCAGTATTTTAGAACCGGTGATGATCATTGTCTTAGGGGGAATGGTTGGTACAATCCTGGTTTCTATGTATCTGCCCATGTTTAAAGTCTTTGAAACATTGGGTTAAATCGGGCAGTATTTGCCGGATAGGGATCGTTCATTCCCATCGTCTGATGGTAGAGGATTTGCCACGTTGATTCAGCCACTCGTATAGCATGGCGGACATCAAACCACTCTTCACGCATCACTGAAAGCCTGCAAGGTAAGGATTTTAAGCGTAAAGTTCTAGGGAGTGGTACTAACAACCTGAGCAACCTCTACTGATGCTCCACGACTGTTCGTGAATAGTATTTAAACGAATCAACCAGACGTTAGTAAATAGCTACTTATTTAAAAATGCCAGTTAAGCCATCTAATTACGAAACCAGTTTAGCCGAATATAGCCACCATCAGGGGGCATTAGCGCTACTGAAGCAATATCGACCTTACTTGGAAATGATTCCGAGTATGCGCCGCCCCTCAGAAAGTGTGATCACGATTCCTTTACCTATTATCCGCTTGCGCCATCTCCAATCCTCAACAGGACATGCTAATCTCAACAGCTTGAATGGAACCGTTGGCTTACCTTGTGATGTTGCCATGTTGATGTGTGACCCGGAATGGAAAATAAAAATGGGGGTGGAAATTCTCATTTTCATTCATCGCCCCCATGAAGATTTTTCGGGTTTATTGAGTCGTTGGCGTCAGACGCAAGTGTTGCTAGATAAAGATTATGAATGGTTGATGCCCCCCCGCCATCAACATATTCTTAGCGAAGGCGTTGACCGGATTTATCCGTTATTTGTGATTTTCCCAGACACACCTCAACGAATTCAACGGGGTTTATCGGGTGCTTGTTTACCGTTTGTCATGCAGAGTCCAGAGTATGCGATGGAGGAGGAACAATTAGAAAGCTTGTCTACTGAACGTCCACCTGCTTAGGACGACTAAACCGTGAGGTACACAGACAGATCCCCGACTTCGTAGGAGTTTTCGGGGATCTTGCACAAGAGGACTGTACCTCATCAACCACCAAATCGGCTGTATCTCAAATGGATGAGGTAGGGTCAGTGTAGGAGGATGTCACACTACGACAATGTCACTGTGATTCAGAGCCGCTTTATTTGATAAAGTGGCAAACTGGATTTGCGATCGCCCACCAATGCCATCAGGATCAAAGAATAGGGCGCCAGTAGACTGATTGTAGATAAAGCGATCGCTCGCATCAGCAGCACTTGCGCCGAGAGTGAAGGCATCAGCGGAAAGTTGACCGAGTGGTAGTCCGCCAGCACCCCGATAACCATGCCCTACTTGTATTTCATCCACATTGGGTTGAAAGTCAGTAATGGTGTCAATTCCATCGCCGATATAGTATATGTAGACAGGATAGGGGGAGTAGAAGTAAAACTCATCTGCTGCAGTGTCAGCTCCAAAGTCGCCCGTGAGAATATCATTTCCCTCACCACCATTGAGGTGATCGTTGCCCCAATGTCCACCTACCAGTGTGTCATTGCCTGAGCCACCCAAGAGGGTATCACTGCCAGAAAATCCCCAAATGCTTATACCTCCGTAAAGGTAATCATTGCCAGCCTTTCCCTCAAGGCGGTTATCGCCTCCAGTACCATAGATTTTGTTGTCCAAGCTGTTTCCGGAACCATCAAAGTCACCTAAGGAATAGTGACGACTACCATCCAAACGCAAATTCTCTACGTTAGCACTCAACTGGTAGGAGTCAGCTGAGGAGAAAACAGTATCAATTCCCTGGTTAGCATCTTCTTGGACTACATCCTTCCGGCTATTAATATAATAGGTGTCATTGCCAGCGCCACCTTCTAGGTAGTCATCACCTGTCTCACCATGGAGTCGGTCATTCCCGGCATACCCGTAGAGAGAATCATTACCCGCAAGTCCCCACAAGTTGTTATCCCAACTATTTCCTTTGATAACATTGTTGAGTTCATTGCCATCGCCGTTCTTTAAACTTCCAGTCAGAGTCAAGTTTTCTAGGTTAGACCCTAAACGATAGCTTTTCCACAAGTAGAAATTACTAACCGAAGAGTAAATCGTATCGACTCCTTCAGAAGCATTCTCGGTGACAACATCCCCGGTACTATCTACATTGTAGATATCATTGCCAACGCCACCATACATGCGATCGCTACCCGTACCGCCATGAAGGATATCATTGCCCCCATAACCGTACAAGGAATCATTTCCCCCGTAGCCGTAAAGAGCATTGTTAGCGCCATTACCCTGAATGGTATTATTCAGGCTATTACCTGAACCATTAATTGCCGCTGTTCCGGTTAAGCTCAAGTTTTCCACATTGGCACTCAAGGCGTAAGTGACAGCAGAAAAGACCTTATCAATGCCTTCATTACTCTGTTCGGTGACTGAATCGACTGTACTATCAACATAGTAAATATCATCCCCAGTGCCACCATTGAGGATATCGTCACCTGCCAAACCATACAGTTGATCATTACCTCCTAGACCATAAATTGTATTGTTCCCTGCATCTCCCTCCAGGTCATCATCATGGTCTGAACCAATCAGGTTTTCAATTGAAGAAAGAGTATCCCCTTGGGCATCACCCTCCGTAGCCGTACCTTGGTCTAGGGAAACCGAAACCGCCGCACCTGAACTTTGATAGGAGGCTGTATCACTGCCATCATCACCAGAAAGACGGTCACTACCCGCACCGCCATCAAGTATATCGTTGCCGTCGTAGCCGTAGAGTCGGTCGTAACCATCCCCACCGTTGAGTTGATCATTGCCTAAACCGCCACGGATTTCATCATCGCCGGCATCACCATTGAGGATATCGTCACCTGCACGACCATAGAGGACGTCATCGCCATCATCTCCGTTGAGTTGATCATCGCCTGAACCGCTATTGAGTTCATCATTGCCTGAACCGCCATAAAGTTGATCATCGCCTGAACCGCCACGGATTTCATCATCGCCATCATCTCCGTAGAGTTGATCATCACCAACATGTCCGTTGAGGATGTCATCGCCATCATCTCCGTAGAGTTGATCATCACCATCATGTCCGTTGAGTTGATCATCACCTAAACCGCCGTTGAGTTGATCATCGCCTGAACCGCCATTGAGTTCGTCATCGCCATCATCTCCGTAGAGTTGATCATCACCTAAACCGCCGTTGAGTTCATCATTGCCTGAACCGCCATTGAGTTCGTCATTGCCATCATGTCCGTAGAGAATGTCATCACCTTCATGTCCGTAGAGGATATCATCACCTTCATAAGCATAGATAATGTCATTCTCTGAACTGGCATCGAGGATATCGTCATTGGGTGTACCGTGATATAGTTGGTAAAAGTATAGTCAAATATAGACAGACTTCATTTCATTGCAGAA